>DAINPX010000012.1:0-19993 GCA_036743235.1 Melioribacteraceae bacterium | reverse complement strand
TATTAAATAAATTTAATGTAGCGGCACTTGTAGTTGGTGTACCAATAATTGCATGGCGACCGGTTGATAACGAATTGTTAATAGAAACAGTATTATGATAAATATTTGCTTTACCAATCCAAGTTGCACTATTAAATACTATACCATAAACAGCAAAAGTAGCTGTTGGGGCAGCGTTAGTATTAACAGTATTAGGAGTAATAAAGTTGTTATAAATAAGTGCAACACCTTCGTTACCGTAAACAGCAATACCGGCGGCAAAAGTTGTTGTTGTACCGGTAACGTTTACATCAACTTTTTTAATTTTATTGCCTGAAATAATTGTTGTATCGTTTAATGGGCTGCCGGTTAAATAAATACCGCAATAAAATGCTTGTGCCAAACGAGGAGCAACAATATAAATATTATTATCGAAGTATGCGTTGTTTTTAATATAAAATGTAGTAATACCACGTCTTGAAGCGTAAATATCACAATTTTTTACAACACCGGAACTTGGCATTGTTGCAGCATTTCCCCAAATAGCAACACCGTTATTTGTAGTTACGGTCGGTTCGCCAATTTGACAGTTATCAACTAATAAATTTTGAGGAGAAACATCTTGTCCGCCAACAGTATAACCATCAGTAGCTAAAATTGTACCTGCGGCAGAAAGGGCTGTAAAGGTAGCTTTTAAGTTTTTAAATGTAACATTGTTCGATTTTTCAATTACACCAATAACATAACTTCCCGTAGCTGCATTACCCACAAAAGTCATATCTCTTGAATTTCCTTCAACTGCATTAGAACCGTCAACAGTAACATACGAAGTACTTTTTACTGTAAAACCTTGGTTCTTTTCGTTTCCCGTAGTTGGGAAATTTGCAATTGTAATTATTGGTTCAGCGCCCGGTGCAGGTTTAATAGTTAATCCCGTGCTATCGGTTAAATCGTTACGATTAATAACAATACCGTCTTCGTTTAAGTTGCCGGTAATATAAAAATTAACTTTTTTGGAAGTTCCGAAAGTATTTAAAGCGGTAACAGCTTCTTTCAAAGTTGTAAAGCCGTGTTTTAAGTTGGTAACAGGAATATAATAATCGCCTGCTAATTTAAAATCAACTTTATAAGCTCCTAAACCGTTGTTTGTGCTTAGAACATAAACATTATAAGAACCATCGCTATTCTTTTTAACTGCAACGTCTCCGGCACCGTTACCGTTACCATTAGCACCTAAAGTAGGAGTAGTAGCATATAATTTTGCAGAATCAGGAATAGAAAAATTAACTTTAACTATTCTTGCATTTTCATTTCCTGCACCAAAAGCAAAAGTAACAAAATATTCATCGCCGCCAAAATTGGTTAAATATCTAATAGCATTGCTACCCGTTGATACAACTGTACCCGGAATTGTACCAACAACAGTATTATTTAAATCCAACTTTTTAGGATTAATGCTGGTAGCATTTAAATATAAACCGTTGGCATAGGGGGAAATAGAAGAACTTCCGCCTGTTAAACCGGCAGCTAATGGAACAACTGTAGGAGTAAAAGTAGCACCGTTATCGGCTGTTGTAAATTTTACATATTCAGCTGTAGAGGCAGAAGCAGCCCAAATTGTAAGTGAATTATCGGAAGCTTTTCCGGTTACAGTAAAATTATCACCTAATCTTTTACCTGTTGCGTCAAAAGTTAAAGCAACAGTAGCGGTATCTGTTATTGAGGCAAATTTATACACTTTAAATGTACCACCAACAGCCAGGTTACAAACATAAATAACACCGTCTTCAGAAACTTCAACATCGCTAACCGTATAAGTTCCGCCGGTAACTGAAGCACCGTTAGTAAGTTTACCGAGAGAATCTCCGGTTGCAGCATTCAACATATAGATAAAACTTCCGCCGTTACGGCTAACAACAAATACGTAATCGTTTCCCCCAACATTTCCGTATGCTAGACCACGTGTAAGATGACCTGTATCAAACCAGGCAGGCTTTGTTCCTTGAGCAGCAGATTTTTCCCAAATAGGGGTAACCTGTGCATAGGTACTTAAAGCCATCATAAAAAACACAACAAAAAGTAGTACTTTTTTCATTCTGACTGACCTCCAAAATAATAAAACAAATGAATTAATTAATATATAACAAACTATCGTTTTTAAATTAATAAATAAAATTAACATATCTAAGAAAAAAAACAGTAATTACTTAATATTTTTTATAAATATAATAAATAATTAAACAACAAAACGGTTTTAATCATTAATTTAATAAAAAAACAAGTTTATTAAAAAAGACTTGACAAAAAATAATAATTTTCGTAATTTTGAAGTGCCCTCAAACCCTCCTTTGCCCAGGCGCCTCTAAGGCGCTAAACCAGAGCAAGCCCGATCTAACAAGGTCGGGCTTGTTTTTTTTATTAACCTTACTAATAAAATTATTACTTGAAATTACATACTAACCGACAATAATTTAATAAGTTACCATAATGATATTAAAATTTTTAATGTTATAACGTTAATTAAAATGTAGTTTCTTATAAATGTTTTACAAAAAATGAGTGAATTAATTAATGATCAATAAACTTTTTATAGATGTAATTATTTTAATCGGTTTTGTTTATAAAAATATTTTTAAACTAAATTACTTATAAATTTTAGGGTAAAAAAACGGTACTACAACTATAAGAAGTATAAATTGTGCATTATTTATAATAAATAGTATTAAAGTATTAAAAGTAAAAAATTATTATATTTACAGATTAAATATATATAACTATGGAGTTTGGTGTTATATGGCAAAAAAGACAGCCACAGATAAAAAAATACAATCAAAAGTTAAAGAAAGCGAAAGTATAGAAGCTATACCAAATGTTTTACCGGTTTTACCGTTGCGCGATAACGTAATTTATCCTTATATGATATTTCCTGTTCTTGTTGGAAGAGAAACTTCAATAAAAGCCGCAAATTATGCTTTGGATAATTCTAAATACATATTTTTAGCAGCTCAAAAAAAAGCCTCTATCGAAGAACCGACTAAGGACGATATTTTTACAGAAGGTACTATTGCAAAAATAATTCAGATATTAAAACTGCCTAACGGCTTACTTAAGATTTTGGTGGACGGAATAATACAAGGTAAAATTATTAGTTTTACCAAAAACAAACATTTTTTTGAAGCTAATATTGAAGTCGTAATTCCTGTTAAAGAAGATATTAAAGAGCAAAATGCATTAATAAGGCAAATGACTTCTTTATTTAAAGAATATGTAAAAATAAACAGAAATATACCGCAAGAAGCAGTAAGTGCTTACGATAATTTTGACGAACCCGATAGAAAGCTATTTTATGCTGCTGCAAATATTAATCAATCTTTGGAAGTAAAACAATCTATTTTGCAAAAATTTACTTTAACCGAGCAACTTTACGAAATAATTAAGATATTACATTCCGAAATTGATATATTAAAAGTTGAAAAAGAGATAGAAAATAAAGTTCAAGAAAATATAGGTAAAGCCCAACGTAAATTTATAATACAAGAACAAATAAGAATTTTGCAAGATGAATTGGGTGAGGAAGAGGAATTACCACCCGATTTAGTAAAACTTAAAGAAAAACTTGATAAAACCAAATTACCAAAAGATGTTAAAGAAAAAGCCGAAGAGGAATTTAATAAATTAAAAAAAACACCATCCAGTAGCCCCGAAAGTACGGTAATTAGAAATTACTTGGATTGGATTGTGGATGTGCCATGGTCTAATAGAAGTAAAGATAATTTAGATATTGATAATGCCAAGCAAATTTTGGACGAAGACCATTACGGATTGGAAAAACCGAAAGATAGAATTCTTGAGCATATTGCTGTTTTAAATTTAGTTAAAAATATGCGTGGTCAAATTTTGTGTTTTGTGGGACCTCCGGGAGTAGGAAAAACTTCTTTGGGTAAATCGATTGCAAGAGCTATTGGAAGAAGTTTTGTACGAATTAGTTTAGGCGGAGTAAGAGACGAAGCCGAAATACGAGGACATAGACGTACTTATATAGGAAGTATGCCGGGCAAAATAATTCAATCCATGAAAAAAGCAAAAACAATAAACCCTGTTATTTTATTGGATGAAATTGATAAAATGAGTATGGATTTTAGAGGAGATCCTTCCAGTGCGATGCTTGAAGTATTAGATCCTGAGCAAAACCATACCTTTAATGATCATTATTTAGATGTTGATTACGATTTATCTAACGTAATGTTTATTACAACCGCAAATGTCAGATATAATATTCCTCTGCCGTTGCAAGACCGAATGGAAATAATAGAATTAAGCGGCTATTTGGATTTTGAAAAGAAAATGATTGCCAAAAGGCATATTATTCCAAGGCAATTAAAAATGCACGGTTTAACCGAAAACAATATTGAGTTATCTGAAGAAGTTTTGGAAAAATTGATAACCGAATATACGAGAGAAGCAGGTGTAAGAAACTTAGAACGCGAAATAGCTGCATTATTTAGAAAGGCAGCTCGCGAAATTCTGAAAAAAATAAAGCAAGAAAAAATAAAGAAGAAAGAAAACGTAAAATTAATTATTGATTTGGAAAAACTGGAAAAGTATTTAGGTGTTCCGAGATATAGAAAACAAAAAGCAGCTATTGAAGATAAAATAGGGAGTGTGATAGGACTTGCTTGGACAAGTACCGGAGGAGATATACTACAGGTTGACGCAACTATAATGAACGGTAGCGAAAAACTTATATTAACCGGTAAACTTGGTGATGTAATGAAAGAAAGTGCCCAAGCAGCATTAAGTTTCTTACGCTCCAATAGCGATAAACTTGGCTTACCCGAAAACTTTTATAAAGGTAAAGAAGTGCATATTCATTTGCCTGAGGGAGCTATTCCCAAAGATGGACCTTCGGCAGGTATAACAATGGCTATGGCAATGTACTCGGCAGTTTCGGGAAAATGTGCACATAATAACGTTGCTATGACAGGTGAAATAACATTACGCGGAAATGTTTTGGCAATTGGGGGACTGAACGAAAAACTGCTTGCCGCAAGACGTAATAATATTATGACAGTTATTATTCCAAAAGAAAATGAAATTGATTTAGTTGATATAAAACAAGAGATAAAAGAAGGAATGAAAATTATTCCGGTTAGTACCGCGTGGGAAGCATTTCCTATTATTTTTGAAGGATTTGAAAAAAAAGAACCCGAAATTAAAAAGAAAAAATAGGTGTTTACATGGCAGAAGAAATAAATATTTCCTTAGATCTTTCTGACGAAGAAAAATATAAACTAGTGCTACAGCATTCCGAGTATTTAATAAACAAACATGAGCCGGTTATTACCGGTTTATCTAATATCTGTGCATTGTTAAATCAAACATTTGAAAAAATTAGTTGGGTAGGTTTTTATTTTTTTCAAAATGAAGTTCTTTATCTTGGACCTTATCAAGGAAGAGTAGCTTGTACTCAAATACCTATTGATAAAGGAGTATGTGGTACGGCTGCAACAAAACTAAAGACTGTTATAGTGCCGGATGTAGAAAAATTTGAAGGTCATATTGCTTGCGATTGCGGGTCAAGATCGGAAATAGTTGTGCCTATTATTTTTAACGGAAAATTATTTGCGGTTTTGGATATGGATAGTTATAAATTAGCAGCTTATAACGAAACGGATAAAAAATATCTTGAATTGTTGGCAACACTAATAACAACTAATTTGGATTTGGATTCATATATATTAAGTTAATTAAGAGGAATTAATGGCTTTTGTAGTAACAGCACGTAAATGGCGTCCTCAAACTTTTAGCGAGGTAGTAGGACAAGAGCATATATCAACAACATTAACAAATGCCCTTGCAAACGGTAGAATTGCACATGCTTATATGTTTACGGGTCCGCGAGGTATTGGTAAAACTACTACCGCACGAATACTTGCAAAAAGACTTAATTGTTTAAATCCAAAAGATGGCGAGCCGTGTAATGAGTGTGAAATGTGTAAAGACTTTATGGATAATACTATACTTGATGTATTTGAAATAGACGGTGCTTCAAACAGAAGAATTGAAGAGATAAGAGCTATTAGGGAAGCGGTAAAATATACACCCGCAAAAGGGAAGTTTAAAATTTATATAATAGATGAAGTTCATATGTTAACGGTTGAATCTTTTAATGCTTTACTTAAAACATTGGAAGAACCGCCCGAGCACGTTGTTTTTATTTTTGCAACTACCGATATTCATAAAGTACCTTTAACAATTATTTCCAGATGTCAACGGTTCGATTTTAGAAGAGTTGAATTAAAAGATACTAAAAATTTACTGCTTAAAATTGCAACTGCCGAAGGAATAGAAATAGATGATCAATCGTTAACGTTAATTGCCAAACGTGCTGACGGTGCATTGCGTGATGCCCAAAGTTTGTTTGATCAAGTGGTATCTTTTTGCGGTAATAAAATTACTAAAGAATTAATTACCGAAATGCTTAATTTAATTGATGATCAAATTTATTTTAATGTTTCGGATGCAATACTTAATAGAGATTTTACCAAAGTTTTGGAAGTTTCGGAAGCTATTTATAATAACGGTTGGAATTTAATTGACTTTTTAAATGGATTGATTGAACATTTTAGAAATTTTATGGTTTTACGAATTAGCAGAAAAACCGAGTTAATTGAAACTTCGGAAGTTATGAAACAACTGTATTTAAAATATGTCGATTCATTTGCCGAATCCGATTTAATTAGAATTTTAACTTTTATAAATAAAACCCAATACGATATTAAAAACTCGGCTAATCCTAAATTAAAACTTGAAGTGGCTTTGTTTCAACTTGTAGGTATCGAAAAATCTTCAACAATTACCGAGTTAATTAATACTATAAAAGAAAAGGGGGTAATAAAAAATGTTGTTTATAACAATACTCAACAAACGGTAAATTTGCCATTAGTTGCCCCGATTGTTGCAGAGCCTGTTATAGAACCGGCTAAACCCAAACAAAAACCAAATACATCATTTAATGAAAGACAAGAATTTGTTGAAGAAAGAGATGATGACTCTCCCATAGTAAAAGCCATAATTAAAGAACTAGGCGGAAGAGAACTAAAATAAAAGAAATAATTTATAATAAATAAAGATTTGGTAAAATAGTTAAGGACTAATTGCGTGGGCAAAAACCCACGCATTAAATAGTAAAGTTATTTAATTAGCATAATTTTTTTAATTGTACTAAAGGAATTCTTGAAGTCTGTTTTGGAATTAAAGCTAAATTTAACAAAATATACTCCCGAAGATAAATCTTTTCCTTCTATTGAAATATTATAAGTGCCTATATCGTTTATTTCGTTTTTAATTATCGATATTTTTTCACCTAAACTGTTATACAGTTCAACTAATACTTGCGATACAAACGGAACTGAATAATTAAATTTTGTGCTTGGGTTAAACGGATTTGGAAAATTTTGTGAAACAAAAAAGCTGTTGGGCAATTTATCTTCACTTACATTAACTACAGATACCGTCTTTTTTAATATTATTCCGTTTTCTCCAACTGCCCAAAAATGTAAAGTAATATTTCCCTTACCGGAATCCGGTTCAGATGTTACATCATTTAACCAAGCGGTTGTTGGGCTGTTTTGCCTTGTCCAGTCTGTACCGTTAAATTCGTAAATTGCACCGTTGTCGCCTACTCCCACTCCAAAATTGGGAACAGGAATTGCCAAACCCATAATTCCGTCATTACTTCCGGTATTTATTATATTATTGCCGGAAGGTGTTACGTTAAATAATGAGCCTTCAGATCCACAAACCCAAAAGTTATTATTTCCTACAAATGCAATATCACCCAAATATGTATTAATACCGGGTACGTTAATAGTGGTAAAGCTGTTCCCTCCGTCAGTCGATTGTCTAACAAGTCCGTTATCTCCAATAATAACAACCGCATCGGTATCATTTACGGCTACATTATTTAGCCATTCTGTGGTACCGCTTGCAATCGGATTCCAATTTAAGCCTCCGTTTGTAGTTTTTAAAAGTGTTCCGTCTTGTCCAACAACATACCCTGTATTTTCGGTAGCAAAAGCAACTCCGCTAAGCATTTTTGTAGTACCGGAATTGAATGAAGTAAAAATACCGTTTTGGTATTTTCCGATTTGACCGTTTGGTCCGCATCCGTAAATTATGTTAGATTTTGGAGGTCCGGATACTTTAGTCCATGTATATACACCCATTGTATCAACTTCTACCCAAGTATCTCCTCCGTCCGATGTAACAAGTGTATTCCCTCCTCCAACCGCAATTCCGTTATTTTTGTCGGTAAAATGAACAGAAGTTAAATAATATAAAACGTCTTGGTGTTTTACTACCCACTCTTCTGCATTCAATATTGTTGATAAAACAATAAAAAGTAAAAATGTTTTTTTCATTCTGTTTTCCTCCAAAGATAATTAACCTTTTGTCTTTGTGCATCCGTAAATAATAAAACAGTATTTGAGGAATTCTGAAAAACTATATAAAATAACATAAATAATTAAATTTTGCAATATAAGTTAAAAAGTTGAAGAAATATTATTAAAGTTTTTTTTATATTTATAGATATTATTAATAAAAAAATATGGTGAAGATAAAATGGGAATGTTTGATAATATGGCTAAAACAATGCTTCAGGGTTTTATAAATTCGCAGCTACCCGAAGATATTGGCAAAGTTGAATTAACAAAATTTGAAAAAAATAAAAGATATATTAAAGGTTTACTTTATTTGCGAGGTGAAGAAAAAGAAATACAATTTAATTTTAATTATGATATTTCCGTTAATGAAGAAAAATATTACCTTAAAATTAAAAACTTTTTTGCGGATAGAATTTGGATAAACAATGCCGTAAGAATTTATAACAAAAAAGAGGGGAAAGAATTACCAAGCAGTGCAGGTGCTTTAATTAATTTGCTATTATAAAAAATTTAAGGGGAATATACAGTTTGTAATATTCCCCTTAAATAATTTATTTGTTACAATTTTTGATATCCGAAAGACTCGACATAATTAATATCAAGTTCTTTATAAAAACTGCTGGTAAACATTGCACCAAATACGCCGTATCCACCGCTTATATTAGTATAAATATTAGCATCGGCTCTAATTGAATATGCATCCAAATAGCCGTTGGTTGCAGAATAATAATTGGTTAAGGGAAGATCTAATTCAACTATATCGAAGTATAACCCCATTAAGGTATAATCGGATTTGTTAGGATTCCCCTCAGATAGTTTTGCCATAGCATAATCAACAGCGTCAAAGTTATAAGTTATTCCGTTAGCCTTAAAGTACTCGGTATAAATCGGTTCTTTTATACCGTTTCTATTTATTAAAGAATTAGGTACAATTATGGACTTTGTAACGGTGGAGCTACCTAAATTTTGTTTGTATTTAATTAACAAACGAGGGAATAACAAATGCATAGGATTATTATTGAACCATGTTACAGTCCAACTGTTAACCGGAATTACTTGGTTTAAATTAGTAGTAAATCCGTGATTATAAGGATACGAAAATTCAAAATTTAGATATTTGGGTGTACGTGTTTTTCCGCTTAAAGTTTTTCCGTTAGATAATTTTGCGGCAATAATAATGGAATCGTAAGATTGCACACCAACATAACCCGAGTAAAAATATTGTTGTCTTCGGTTTTGATAATCGCTTGCAACAGAATCCAAAGTTAAATTATTTGCTCTGTTACTAACTGTTAAAGTAACAACGGCATTTTTAATTGTAGGATCAACATTGTTAATCATCGGATCAAATCCTTCAACATCGTAAACTTTGGTAATTACAACAACTTGTTTAACCGCAGGTGCGGGGGGAGGGGCATCGTTTGCTTTAATAAATGCATACAAAAATATCGCATCTTTTTTTTCTGTTTTTGGGCTAAAGTTTTCTTCGCATCCCAATAAAACAAATATTAAAATAAATATAACGCTTAATTTTATTAATAAATTTTTCATAATTCCACCTTAGCAAAAACTGATGGTAAAATTGGTATCATATTAACTTTTTTGCCTGTCTTTGTATCAAAATAATATATATTGTTTCGGTTATAAACGTTAATTACGCTTGCCCCAATTTCCAAGTTAAAGTAGTGTAAATTTATTTTTTTGTTTATACTTAAATCTAATCTATGATATATAGGTAACCGCTCGGCATTTTTATCACCCCAAAATATAATAGGCAAAAAGTTAATATCGCTACCTGAATTAAACGGGTCAAATTTTAATTGGTCGTAATATCCGGCAATAGGGGTAAACGGCATACCGGTTTTAAATGACCAATTTGCATTTACTATCCAGCTGTTTCCTAAATCGTAACTAAGTAATATCGATAAATTATGTCGTGTATCGTAACGCGGAAAATATTTTTTATTGTTTAATGTTTTATAAGCCCAACTTAAAGCATAAGAGGTTTTAAAAAACATTCCCCCGTATTGTATCGAAAGGTTCGATTCCAATCCATATGCCTCGCCCTCAACATTTATATAATCGTTTTGTGTAGAAAGGGTCTTTTTAGAATTAATTTCTGCCAAGTTTACCAAATCTTTATAATATCCTTCAACATCAAATTTCATATTTTCAAAAGGAGTAATTTCAAAACCCAAAATAAAATGGGTTGCTTCCGGGGCTGCCAGGTAATCGGGTATAATTACCCATGGTTCAAAAACAGAAATTAGCTCGCTTTCATCGGCAATTGTAGTCAGTTCTTGCGAGTAGCGTCCTATAACACCTTTAACCGAAAATCCGGGGGTTAAAATCCAAGTTCCGCTAATTCTCGGTTCAAATAAAAACGGGCGTTTTTTTGTAATACCCATAAGTTTACTTCTTAGCCCTAAATCCAAACCAACGTTTTCCCATCTGTAAAATCGATAATTTAGGTAAAAACTTAAATCCCAACCGGTAGCTTCGGAATTTATTTTATAACCGTTAAGGTTTTCCATATTTAATTCGGTAGAAATTATTTTATTTTGAACACCAAACTCAAGTTCGTCTTTTGCTTCGTAAACGTAGGTAAAATTCCAGTCGCTGCTAATATCGGTTAATTTGTTTTTTCTTGGTTTAGACTTACTGAAATTAGGATTAAGCTCGGCATCAAATCGGCTAAAATTAAATGTAATAACAGAAAACAAAGGGCTACCCCATACTTTATGCCAGTTAAAACCAACAATAGAATTATTCAATTTGTAGTCTTCCAATAAAGGGTCGTTATTGTT
The DNA here is from genome assembly GCA_036743235.1 of Melioribacteraceae bacterium. GTDB lineage: Bacteria > Bacteroidota > Ignavibacteria > Ignavibacteriales > Melioribacteraceae > JAEXOD01. The sequence goes on along the minus strand of DAINPX010000012.1, from coordinate 8,760 downwards.
TACGTTATCACCGCTAAAAAACCCGTGGATAACAAATTTGCTGTTATTATCCAAAATTGAACTGTTATAATTGGTTTTAAAAGAGATATCATAAAAATCGAAAGGAACTTCTTTATCATTTAAGTATTTTTTAAGCATTTTGGGGTAATAACTTTTTCTTCCCGTTATTAAAAACGAACCATTGGGAATTGGTCCTTCCACTGCAAGTTTACCACTTATTAAGCTTGATTGAGCACTTGCATGATATGAATTTTTATTGCCGTCTCGTGTAACAATGTTTAATATTGATGAAAGTCGGCTGCCGTATTTTGGCGAAAAACCGCCCTTAAAAAACTCCATAACATTAATTATTTCGGGGTCTATTACGCTAAAAATACCTAATGCATGAAAAGGATTATAAATAGTACCGCCGTTTAATAATACTGCATTCTGATCGCTATTACCCCCGCGAACGTAATACTTTGAAGTAACATCACCGGTCGAGTTAACTCCCGCAGATGTTTGAATAACTCTAAAAATATCCGCTTCAAAACCTGCCGGGTGCATATTAATTTCTTTAATCGAAATTTTTTGTAATCCTAAATCCGGCTCGTTTTCTCTCGGCTTTTCTGCAATTACCGAAACTTCTTGCATTTGAATATTAGCAGGAATAAGTTTTACATCAATTTGTGTAATTGATCCTTTTTTACTTGTAAACTTAATTTCGGTTGTTTTATAACCAAGATAAGATACTTTTAATACTTTTTCACCTTCGCTAATTGCGGGTATGTAATAATACCCCCTGGTGTTGGAAGATGCTCCGTTATTGGTTCCTTTAATTATTAAATTGGCAAATGCAATCGGCTCGCCACTGGTACTATCTGTAACAAAACCTCGCACACTGCCAAATTTTTCCTGAGAATAAAATTTTTGTGTAAAAGAAAGGAATAATAAAACAAGCAAAATAACCAAATCAAACTTAGAACATATACATTTCTTTTTTATCATATCACCTAATCGTTTATATTATTAAAAATTATACAAGTTGTAAAATTATAGAACATTAAGTTAAAATCAAAGGAATTAATTTTTATACAGAAGTGAATACGAAGTTGATTATTACCTAAAAATAATGTTGTTTACCGTTAATCTTTTTTTCTAATATCTACCATCTAAAATCTAAAACCTATCACCTAAAGTCTATCTTCCAATTTAATTTTTAAATGGTGACTTTAAGTATTTTTTTGCATTATTATGGCTGTTTGAAAAGTCATCGCAATCCAAAACCATTTCGTAAAGTTCCATTGCTTTTTTTCTATTGCCGGTTGCATCATAACACATACCAAGATATAACAAAGTATTTACCTTATAATTTGTATCATTAATTTTATCAATTTCATTAGATATTTTTTTGCTTTCTTCAAGAAGCGGTATTGCATCGCTAAAATTATTTGTTATATAACTTATATAACCCAAATGGTAATATGCTTCACGCTTTGTCCGTTTATTATAGCCGGTAAACCCTTTATTGTTTTTATCCAAAATATTATTATACAATTGTTTGGCATCGATAAAATTTTTAATGCCTACTAAAATTCTTCCTTTATACTTTTCAAAAGCAGGGTTATTGGGAAATTTGTTAACTAACTTATTAATTACTTCTAAAGCTTTTGTTTTATTCTTTTCGTACTGAAAATAAATAGAAGCTAAAAAATATTGAGTTTCGTAATTTGCATATTTCCCCTTTTCTGCTACATATTCCAATTGTTTTAATCCTTTTTTTCTATCCCCTTTGGGGAATAACGAAACAATAGGCTTTACAATAGGATATTTTTGTGGAATAAAATCGATATAATAATTGTAAATTCCAAAACCAAGTTGAACATCAACGTTAGCCGGATCGTTTTTGTATGCTTCTTTAATTAAAGGTAGGGCATCTTTTCCGTCCAAAGCTGCTTTTAGCCAACTTTCGCGATATACATACAACCTTCCTCTAAATCCCAATGCTCCTCCTTTAAAGAATAAAGCTTCGGAGTTTTTTGGGTCTTTGTCTAATAATTTATCGCAATAATCAATTGTGTTATCAAGCTTTTCAATTAAAACATCGTCATTTCTTTCGTTCATTATATCCGGCATTATTTTCCACCAAACAACCATTGCATCAAAAAATAACCCGGCTGCACTTTTGGGGTATTCTTTGGTTACAATTTTAAATGTTGACTCGGCATTGGAATACTGAAGGTTGTAGATTTGTTCAACACCTATAGTAATTAACGAATCGAATCGCGAGTTTTGAGCCAATATTTGGAAATTTAAGCAAAAAACAACAAAAAGCGTAAGTTTATTTAAATATGTCATCAAATTAATTCTATAAAAATAAAACGTTAAAATAAGTAAATATATTTAAAAAACTAAAGCAATAATTTAGTAATGCGGTTTTAATTAACTAAATAAATAGTTAATAATAAAAATTATTATTAAATTAAAAATATGGTTTGTCTTTAAAATAATTAGGATTATATTATGAAAAAGTTTTTATGTTTCTATTTTATTATAGCTGTATATGTATTTGGAAATAACCAAGGAGTAATTATGAAAGAAGGATTTGTTGAAGTTAAAGGAGGTAAAATTTGGTACAAAGTTGTTGGAGAAATTACCGAAAAATTGCCGATTTTAGTAATTCACGGAGGACCGGGAGTTCCGCACGATTATCTTGAAAACTTAGAAAAATTAGCACAAAACAGACAAGTAATATTTTACGACCAATTAGGCTGCGGTTTATCCGAAAAACCGAATGACACAACTTTGTGGAATATAGACAGGTTTGCAGGTGAGATTACGGTCTTATTAAAACACTTAAATATTAATGAAGTTGTGTTATTGGGGCAATCGTGGGGGAGTATGCTTGCCGTTCATTTTTATTTAAACCAATCCGAAATTAAAGTTAACAGCTTAATATTATCGGGACCATTCTTAAATGCTAAGATGTTTGCAGAAGATGTAAGAAGTATGGTAGATAAATTGCCTGAAGCAGATAAAAATTTAATATTTGAATGTGAAGCCAAAGGAGATTTTACAAATGCCAATTATCAAGAATCCATGAATAAATTTTACGAGTTGCATGTTTGCCGCATTAATCCATTTCCGGATTGTATGAACAATGCCATATCCAAAATGGGATTTGAGGTTTATAGTTATATGTGGGGGGCAAGTGAGTTTTCAATTTACGGTACGTTAAAAGCTGCCGATTATACCGAAAAATTGCACTTAATAGATATTCCCGTATTATTTACATGCGGTGAGTTTGACGAAGCTACTCCTAAAACTACGGAATATTACTCTTCAAAAGTTAAAAACTCGAAATTTGTTGTTATTAACAACGCTTCACATATGCATCATTTGGAAAATGAAGAGAAATATATTAAAATAGTTAATAACTTTTTAAACTTATAAATATAATTTTATAATTATACGGAGAATTTATGAATGTACTAAAACTACGATTATTGTTTATACTAACCTTAGTTATTGTTGCATTTGGTTGTAATGATGATAATTCAACTCAACCGATAAATAACGAAAATGAATTAGTTACTGTTACAATTGATAATTTATGTGATACAATTTTGGCAAAAACAGATTTACCCGGAATGGTTGTTGGTGTTTGGGTACCAAGTAAAAGTTATACTTATTTAAAAGCAAAAGGTTATGACGACCCTTATTTAAAGACTCCTATAAAGTTGGATAGTAAGTTTAGAATAGGTAGCAATACAAAATCTATGGTTATTACTGTTTTATTGCAGTTGGTTGATGAAGGGAAACTAAGCTTATACGATAAACTTGATAAATATTTTCCTAATTTTCCACAAGCAAACGAAGTAACTATTCATCAGCTTTGCAATATGACAAGCGGCATATATAATTATACCGATAGTGAAGCTTTTTGGGAAGAGATGTTAAATAACCCTTTGGCTACAAGAACACCCGAAGAATTAATTAATATTGCGGCTACACAAAATTATTATTTTACACCCGGTACAAATTTTCACTATAGTAATACCAATACTATTATGATTGGAAAAATTATTGAGATGCTTACCGGAAAAAGTTTGGAAGAAAACTTGAAAACAAGAATATATAATAAATTCGGTTTTACGAATACTTCATTTCCTAACGATAATAAAATGCCGCCTAATTTTATTAAGGGGTGGAATTACCTATTTGGCGAACAGTTAGTAGATGTTTCCGAAAAGTTTTCTATTAGTTGGGGATGGGCTGCCGGAGCCGCAATATCCGATATTTTTGATGTTAAAAAGTGGGTGGAATTAGTAATTAAAGGAGGTTTGATATCCGACTCGTTACAAGCTAAAAGATTAACAGGTTATCAAATACCCAATGTGGGAATTAATTTTCAATACGGTTACGGTGTTGCTAATTTTGGAGATAATAATTTTTGGGGGCATAACGGCTCGGTACCGGGTTATACTTCGGTTATGATGCATGATAAAGCAACAGGTAGCACTATTGTAATATTTTTTAATACGGACGAAACTAATCCGGATGGATTGTTTTTACAAATAGCAGAAGTTATTAAGATGATTAAATAAAAGATATTGATGTGTAATAATCAACTTTTGATGCAGCCCGACATTGGTATTTATTGGGGCTGTATCAAAAGTGATTTTTAAGCTATTTTTCATACTTGCTTGTAAAATATACCAATTTAATATTCCCCGTTTTATCATAGGGTTTTATTGCCACTATCTAAAGATAGTAGCAATTGATAAAACAGTTATTTTTAATAGTCAGTATATTATCCTCAATTCAATTACTACTATTATTAAATAGTGGTCGGAGAATATTTTACGTGTACATCCTAATTTTATAGTTTACTAATCTAACAATAATTTACCTTAATTATTGTTTTTATGCAGCCCCTTCTCTTAAAATTATTATAAAAAAACCTCCAAACTTAAAAGTGAGGAGGTTTTAATTTTTAAAGTATTAAATTTTATTTGATTAAAATCATTTTATTTGTTTGATTATAACTTCCTGCTTGCAATCTGTAAAAATAAACACCGCTTGCAAGGTTAGTAGCATTAAATTGTTTGTTGTAGTTGCCTGCGGGTAAATTTTCGTTAACTAATGTTGCAATTTCTTTTCCTACCGAGTCATATATCTTTAAAGTAACCATTTCGGTATTAGGAATGCTGAAAGATATGGTTGTTGAAGGATTAAACGGATTAGGAAAGTTTTGATTTAAAGAATAAGCCGATGGGGTAACTTCGTTTGTATTCTCGTCTTCAACTTCGGTAATTGCCATCAAATTATTAACAACCGGCTGACGATAAAAACCGTTGGGTGTACCGCAATATAAGAAATCATTATTAAAGTTTAATGCATATACGCTTGTACTGAAAGGGAATCCGTTGTTTAGCTGATAAAACGAATTACCGTTATCGTTAGAAATTAATATACCATAATCTAAAGTTCCGACCATAATGTATTCTTTATAATTAATCATGTTGAGAGTATATGGGAAAAACGAGGGGTTATTTCCAAGTTTTGTCCATTCAAATTGACCGATTACACAACGATGTATTCCGTCATAATAAGTACCGGCAAACAAGTATCCGTTTTTAACCAAAACCCGGTTTACGCGTCCTACAAAGTTACCTGTTTTTTGCCAAGTAGCCCCTTCGTTAGTTGAATAACAAATTTCATTTTCGTGTGTGCCCGCAAAAATATAATTACCTTCTTTAGCAATTGTAAGCACAATTAATCCATCTAATCCTATATAATTCCACGATTCTCCAAAATTGGTTGAAGTGTACATGCCCCCATATTTTGTTCCTAAATATAGCTTATTATCTTTGTAAATAACTGACCCACAAGTCAAAACCTGAAGTCCGTTGTTTACCGGAACCCAGTTAATATTTTCTTTATTTGTTCTATAAATACCGTTATCTGTTGTAACAAATACGAATTGTTCCGTTTCTACCATATCATAAGAATTACCGCAATTAACAGCACCGGTTATATCTGTCCATGTAGTTCCATCATCGGTTGAGTAATACATCTTACCGCCGTATGAGGATATAAAAATATTAGAACCCAAACATAAAATTCCGCGAACCTGTGTGTTGCTTATATCAGCCGAAATAAGTAAGTTGGTTCCCCAAGTTACACCATAGTCGGGAGAACTATAAATACCTCGTTCCTCAAAACATACAAATACTTTTTCAAAAATATATTGAATGTCTTTTACGGCACTATTTATTGCCGAATGTACTAATACCCAATTTTGTCCGTTATCGGTAGATTTATAAATCCTTCCCGAACCTGTACCCATAAATGTTTTATCATTAACTGTTAAAAGTTTGGTAACATTGTTTTCGCTAATTCCGTTATTGGCAGCAATCCAGAACTGTCCGCCGTTTGGAGAGTAGAAAATACCGGCTTTTGTGGAAATTATTAAATTGTTTCCTGATTGTGTTATATCGGTAACAGGAAAATCGGCGGGAAGACCGAAGTTAATCGGTTGCCAATTTATATTAGATTTATCGCTTACATAAACACCGCTGTTATCGGTTACACAATATATGTTGTTATCTTTGTGTAAAAATTTGTTAACATTTTTATTTATCAGCCCTGTATTACACTTTACCCATAATAATCCGTTATTTTCGGATTTAAAAACGCCTTCGTTTTTAATACTGACAAATAATTTTTCGTCAACTGTAATTATATCTAATACTTCATCCGAGGTTAACCCCGCATTTATCGAGACCCACGAGTTACCCGCATTTGGAGAATAGAAAACGCCGTTGTTTCTTGATCCGATAAATATTGTTTCGCCTAATGTTGTTATACATTTAATAGGTGTGCCAATAATACCGTTGTTGATCTTTGAAAAGGTCATTCCTCCGTCTGTAGATTTATAAATACCGGATTCGGCTCCTAAATAGATATTTCCGTTTAATTCTGCAATACAATTGATGTTTGAAAAGCTGATTCCACTAATCTTCTGCCAATCGGCGAAATATGTTGTACTGAATAAAACCAATAATGAAAAAAGAAAAATTTTCCTCATTTTAATGCGCCTCACTTTTATTTAAGTTAATGATTTATAAGTTGTTTACAAATTAAACAATTATTTTATGTTTGTCAATAGGTGGTGATTTAAAGCACAATTAATTGATGAATAAATAATTTAAAATTATATCAAAAGCAATCATTTTATAGAAAATTATATATTTATTTATTATTTTTAATATTTTGAAAATAATAAGTTTAAGTAAACGAGGTTTTCATGTCTAAGCAAGTAAAAAAGACCGTAAAAAACGAAACCGAATCATTTAATTTTGATTTAGGGAAATATATTCCGCTAAAATATCAAACAATATTAAGTTTTGTTATAATTGTTTTAATATTTTTAATTTATTACTCACCCATGTATTTTGGAGGAATGACTTTCCAATCCGGTGATATTTTAACTACAAGTAGTTTAAAACCGTATGTTCACCAAGAAAGAGAAGGTTATACCTTGTGGTTTCCTTATATTTTTTGCGGTATGCCGGCTTATGCTTTGGCAACCGAATACAGATGGTTTAATTTAATATATGTAGGAATACATGCAATACGAACGGTCTTTTCGGCTCCTTTCAGTTCGGAATATACAATGTGGAGTTTTTATTTAATAATTCTTGCTTTTACAACTTATTCTTTACTTAAACATTTAACCAAAAATACTTTATTAAGTTTATTTTCGGCAATTACAACATCGTTTAGTACGGGAATTATCTTATTTCTGTTTATTGGGCATGTAACCAAATTATTAAGTCTTGCATTTTTTCCATTAATATTGCTTTTAATATTAAAATTTAAGGAAGAAATAAAATTAAGAGATTTTGCAATTTTAATTATTGCATTACAGCTATCGGTACAGGGATGGCATGTTCAAATAATTTTTTATATGCTTTTTGCAATTATGATTTATTATATTTATTTCTTGATAAGCTCGTTAGTTCAAAAAGATATGGAAAGTTTAAAACAGTATGTTAAAAGCGGGTTGGTTTTTGTTACGGCTTTAATTATTGCTATAGCTATACAATCCGATAGTTTAACACAAATATACGAATACAATCCATATTCTACCAGAGGTACCGAAAGTATAACAGATATTCAAAAAGGGGTTAACCCAAAAACCAACGAATCCGATTTTTACCAATATGCTACAAATTGGTCGTTTTCACCGGGTGAAATATTAACTTTTATTGTGCCTTCGTATTATGGCTTTGGAAGTTCAAAATATCAAGGTGTTTTAACAAATAACCAAGAAGTTGAAGTAAATACATATTTCGGACAAATGCCTTTTGTAGATGTTGCAATGTATATGGGGGTTGCGGTCTTCTTTTTAGGTTTGTTATCCTTCTATCTTAATCGTAAAAATCCTTTTGTACGATTTTTGGGTGTACTGGTTTTATTGTCTTTACTTATTTCGTTTGGAAGAACATTCCCTGTTTTATATAATTTGATGTTCTATCATTTCCCGTTTTTCGATAAGTTCCGCGTCCCTTCAATGATGTTGGTGCTTGTGCAAATAAGTTTTCCTATTTTAGCTGCTTTATCAATTAAAAGAATAATGGAATTGAAAAAAGAAGGAAACGCACTAATTAATAACTTAATAAAATATATTACAATAACTTTTTCGGTTATTTTAGTTTTAAGTTTAGTATTAAGTTCATCAATTAGTCAGTGGTTTTTAAATCGTATTTCGGA
>DAINPX010000011.1:0-20417 GCA_036743235.1 Melioribacteraceae bacterium | reverse complement strand
AAAATTAAAAGTAAAACAAGAATTAGGTGATAATTGGGCTGCTAAAGAAATATTGACTTTTTTTGAAAGCAGTAACAGAGCAGGATTTAAAGCATGAATTGGACTTTTATAAATACCGGTACAAACACCGGTATTTATAATATGAATTATGATTTACAATTGGTGGAAAATTGTAAATTGAATGAAGCCTACTTTAGAATTTATAGGTGGAAACCTTATTGCATTTCTTTAGGCTATACTCAAAATATTTTAGATGTTAATCAGGAAAAAGCGACTTCGGAAAATATAGATATTGTTAGACGTCCGACCGGAGGACGTGCTATATTGCATGCCGAAGAAATTACTTATAGCGTTGTATTACCTTTAAATTCCAAATATACAGCTAGGTTTGTATATGCCAAAATATCGGAAGCTCTTATTAAGGGATTAGTTAAGTATAATCCTATTTTTATTGATGCCGAGCTTGAAAATACTCAGCCAAATTTTGCCAAGTTGCATAAACAACCGGATGGAATGGTCTGTTTTGCCAGTACTGCCAAAAGTGAAGTGAAATATAAAGGAAAAAAACTAATAGGCAGTGCACAAAGAAAAATGGGTAATTATTTACTCCAGCACGGATCAATTTTATGTGGAACTTATCATCGAAATCTTATTGAATATTTAAACAGTATTTCGGAATATGATTATAAACTGATTAAAAACGAGTTTTATACAAAGACAATTGAGATAGAAACAGTTACCGGTATAAAAGTTGATTACGATTTTCTTACTAAAAGTTTGGTCAAAGGTTTTGAAGAAGAATGGGGCATAGAATTTAATAAATAAATTAAGTTGGTTTTATAATGAAAGTTTATTACTTACTGTTGTTTTGTTTTTTATTTAATTATAACGTTTTTGCTCAATTACCCATTAATATAAAAAAATATTTAAACGGTGCAGTAGTAAATTCAATTGCAAAAAATAATACAGATGTTTGGTTTTCGACTGAAGGAAACGGAATTTTTAGATATTCTTTGGCAAATGACGAGTGGGACCATTATTCAACATCCGAAGGAAATTTGGCATATGATTTTTTCTTTTGTATTGAAGCGACTGACGATTTCGTTTTTGCCGGTTCTTCGGACGGATTATTTATATATGATGTTAAACGAGACCAATGGACGCGCCGTAAATTTGGCTTAGGCGGACAGCTTAGTAACTGGATACGAGATATTACTTACGATAAATACAACGATGTTGTTTGGATTGGCAGATTTATGTATTTAACAAAATACGAAATTAATACAAGAAGATTTACAGATTACGATTTAACAACCGAAAATGTTGCAAAAACCAATTCGATTAAAGCTATAAGTGTTGAAGATAGGAATACCGTTTGGTTTGGTACTGAAGCAGGTTTGTTTAAGTATAATAAGAATATGGATTTGAATAGTGAAGGAGCTTTACAGTTTTTTGATAATAGATTAAATTACTTTAACGGTAGAGGTGAAGAAGTTGCAATTTCTAAAATTCTTACTGAAAGAGATTATATTTGGATTGGACTGGATGAATTTATTACTCCCGATAGACCTAACTTTAACCTTGGGGGTCTTTTTAGGTATAATCAAAAGAATCAATGGTTACGATTTGATACTGAAAACGGCTTAAGAGGGAATGGAATTGCTGCTTTAGAACGAGTAGGAAATTTTATATGGGTAGCATTATATCAATTTAGTAAAGAAACTAAAGAACAGTTTGGAAGAGGTGTTGCAATAATTAACAGAATTGATAATAAAATAACTACAATAACCGAAGAGTATCTACCCGCCGGTGTTACCGGTTTGTGTTTTGACGGAAATTACATGTGGGCAGGTACCAAAGATGGTGTATATAGAATTAAAATTACAAATGAATTAGCCGATTGGAGATTAAAAAGATAATGCATAAGTTTACGCTTAATAGGTTAGATGAATTAAAAGATAGCTTTAAGAATAAAAAAATTGCTATTATTGGCGATTTGATGTTAGACTGCTATTTTTGGGGTGATGTTAAACGTATTTCTCCTGAAGCCCCTGTTCCTGTATTGGAATTAGACAATGAGTTTTACAGATTTGGTGGTGCTGCAAATGTTGCCTTAAACATAACTAAGTTAGGGGCAATTCCCATACCGATTGGCGTAGTGGGAAATGATAGCAATTCGGAAATCTTTAAAAATCTTATGACCGAATCCGGGATAACGAACGAAGGAATTATTGTTGATAGCAATAGACCAACTACTATTAAAACACGTGTTATTGCCGGAACGCAGCATATTGTTAGAATTGATAGAGAGAGCAAAAAGTATATAAGTGAAGTTTCTGAAAATAAAATTTTAAGTTTTTTTTCACAAAAAATTGAAGAATTTGATGGGGTTATACTGCAAGATTATAATAAAGGAGTATTAACGCCAAATTTAATAAAAAATTTAATTGCTATTTCTCAAGAATATGGCAAAATAGTAACTGTAGATCCAAAGTATAACAACTTTTTTGAATATAAAAACACAACAGTATTTAAGCCAAATCGTAAAGAGGCTATTGATGCAACAGGATTGTCTATATCAAACAAAGAAGAATTGCATAAAGTTGGTGAATTTTTATTAGAAAAGTTGAATGCAAAATTTATTTTAATTACATTAGGTGAAGGCGGAAGCGTTTTATTTGAGAAAGGAAAAGAGCCAAAACAAACACCAACAAAAGCACGAAAAGTGCGTGATGTTTCCGGTGCGGGGGATACGGTTATTTCCACACTAACGGTAGCCTTAGTATCCGGAGCAGAAATTTATGAAGCTGCTTATTTGGCAAACTTTGCAGGAGGTTTGGTGTGTGAAGAAGTGGGGATAATTCCAATTGAGGCAGATAACTTATTTGAGACAGTTAAAGCGGATATATTATGAGCTTAAATATTTTAAGTAAAGAACAGATGTTGGAAGTTAGAAAAAGATTAAAATCCGAAGGTAAAAAAGTTGTATTTACAAACGGATGTTTTGATATTTTACACGCCGGTCATGTGGATTATTTAAATAAAGCAAAAGCTGCGGGAGATATATTAATAATTGGGTTAAATTCAGATTCTTCTATTAAAAGAATAAAAGGAGAATTACGTCCTGTTGTGCCTCAACAAGAAAGGGCATTTATTTTAAGTAATCTAAAAGCAGTTGATTATGTAGTTTATTTTGACGAAGATACACCTGCTGCCATTATTGATTTTCTTGTACCAGATATTTTAATAAAAGGTGCAGATTGGGCAATTGATAAAATTGTTGGACGCGAAACAGTTGAAAAAAATGGCGGAGAAGTTAAAACAATTAGTTTTGTTACAAATCAATCTACAACAAACATAATACAAACAATATTAGATCGATTTAAAAATTGAGTAAAACAAAAGCAAGTACTGAACGTTCTATCTTTAGAAAGATAATGAATTTTTTAATCCTTTTTTTTATAGGACTTTCCGTGCTTTTGCTTTTAATATTCGGATTTACTCAAACAAAAACATTTCGTAGTTTATTAAAGGAGCAGGTGATTTTAGCCGTTAATGATGCCATCTACGGTAAATTAAATATTGGGGAAATTGAAGGTTCTGTTCTAACATCTCTAAAACTTAAAGATGTTAACGTTACACTTTACGGTGATACAATTGGAGTTGTACAAAATATACGCTTGCGTTTTAATCCTATTCAGTTTTTATTTAATAGAATTGATGTTAAATCCGTTGAAATAATTAATCCTAAATTTTACCTTTTTCAAGATTCATTAAATAATTGGAATATTGAGAAATTAGCAAAACCTACAGAGGAGGATACAACTACATCGGTATTCCCTTATACAATTGCAGTTAATAAATTGCAAATTACAAATCTAAATTTAATTAGAAAGTCGTTTATTAATAGAAACATTGCCGAAAAAGTTGATAATTTTAACTTTGATAATTTGGAAATAAAGTCATTGGATTTAGATGCAATAGCTTATTTGGATATTAGTAACAATGAGTATTATCTTGAATTAAAAAACTTTGATTTTAATACAAACTTAAAATATTTTAATTTAAATAATTTAACGGGTAGTATTGGCATTACCGATAGTTTTTTAAGGGTATCTAAACTAAACTTAGTTACCGATAGTAGTAATGTTACGTTGAATGCGGCAATTGATAGTCTAAATGTATTTGGTGATATGGCAAGTGAAGAGCTTAGGAATACTGAGTTTTCGTTAAACCTTAGTGCAGAAAAATTTGATTTTATTGATGTCAAAAATTTTATACCGAATTTCGACTTATTAGTAGGTAAGTTATTAGTTGATTTAAAAGCTTCGGGAAAATTGAATAATTTTTATGTTAATCAATTAAATTTGGAGTATTTAACTACAAATTTAAACCTAAACGGAAATGTTAAAAACTTAATTGATATCGATAACTTATATTTTGATGCAAATATCACTAAATCTGCAATTAAAGAATCCGATATAGTTGAATTATTACCAACATTAGAAATACCTTATTATGATGGTGTAATTCTTAATAATCTTGATGTTAAATATGTAGGAACAGTTAAGAAATTTGGTGTTCAATTAAAATCAAATTTAAATTCCGGCTATATTGACTTAGCTACTAATTTAGATTTTACAAACCCTAAATTAATTTATAATTTACAATTTAAAACAGAAAATTTAGATATCGAACCGTTTGCAAATATTAGTTCAGGTTTTTATTTAACGGGAAATATTGAAGGAAACGGTACAGATGTGGATAATTTATTTGCATCAGTAATGGTAAAAACTACGGATAAAAGTTTTATTAATGGATTTGAAATTGACTCGTTGGATTTATTTATTTCTGCTAACGATAAAAAGATAAAATCGGTTCTTTCGGGTTATTTAAATGAAACCGGTCTTTTAATTGATGGTGATATAGATTTTACAGATAAAAATGTTCCAAAATATAGTTTAAGCGGAAATATTAATAGTTTTAACACTTCTAAATTTAATACAGATTCACTCTCTGAAATAAGCAGCAACATCAATTTAAGTTTTAATGCTTCGGGAAATAGTTTTGATATTGATTCATTAACAGGAAGTATTGATTTAAGTTTAGCTGAATCGGAATATAACGGAAATATGATTTTACCTGCCGATTTTAGTCTAAATATTCGTCAAGTCGATTCTGTAAGAAGCATAAATTTGAAAAGTGATATAATGGATTTTAATATTGAGGGAAATTTTTCGTTAAAAGCCGCAATTGATGTTTTAAGTTACGAAGCAAAAACAATTGTAGCTTTAATTCAAGATAAAGTTGACGAATTAAACCCAATAGGCAACGAGAATTTTACAAAACGTATCTCGGTAAACGATACTATTCCTTCAGTTACAAAAAACGTTTTAAAATTTGACTATTATTTTAAATTTAATGATTTTGAATTAATTTCTACTTTTATCGGTTCCGAAAAACTTGATATTTTAGGAAGCGGAAGAGGTACGGTGTATAATGATTCTACAAGTTTTGCAATAAGTACTGATCTTGATATCGATTATTTTGTAAATATGGTTTCAGGCAACATGCTTTATTTATCGGGAATAAACACTACATTTAAATTTAATAGAGATAATAGGAAACTTTCTTTTGATAATTTGTTTGGTAGTGTTTCATTTACTAATAAAAGATTATATACAGGCACCGAATTAAAAAATATTACAGCCGATTTAATTTTTAACCAAAGTAAATTAATATTTAACACCTCAGCTTCGGTAAACGGATTAATAAATGCCGAACTTGAAGGTAAATTATTAATGAATACTAATATACAAAGTCTTGTTTTGGAATATGTTTCCATAAACTATTTGGATGATAAATGGTCAAATAGTGAAGATATTTTAATAGACCTCGCAAAAGAGTATTTAAAGGTAAAAAGTTTAAATATATACAACGGAAAAACAGAATTAAATTGTAAAGGTAACATTTTTTCTGACGGCAGATTAGATTTGGCGTTTAATCTTAAAAATGTTGATGGTAGAATATTTTCTAAATATTTACTTGGAGCAATAGATAAGAAACTTTATATGGATATTGATTTTGAAAGTAATATTGAAGGAACTTTAGATGAGCCTATATTAACTGCTAATTTAAATGGAAACGATTTACGATATGATAAAACAAATCTAGGAAATTTAGTTAGCAATTTTGAATATAAAAACAGTAATTTTTTGTTTAACTTCCGTTTTTTCGAAAATGATGAAAGTTTAATGCCCACTTTAACATTTAACGGAAATTTCCCGATATATATGGGTACAAAAGAAGTTAAATCTAGAATTTTGGAAAATGAGCCATTAGAAATTAAACTTAAATCAAGTCGATTTAATCTAAATACAATAGGAAATATCTTACCGGTGATTGTAATAAAAAACGGTTTATTAAAAAGTAATATGGAAATATCAGGAACTTTTAACTCTGTTAAATATGCCGGAGAAATTAAGTTGACTGACGGATTATTTACACTTAAAAATACTAATGTGGATTATTTAGCGGATATGAAGTTAGAATTTGGCAAATCCGGTATTGAAATTACAAGTTGTGAAGTTAAGAATGCCGGGGGTGTAAGTAAATTAGGAACTATGAACGCAACGGGTAATATTTATTTGGATAATTTTAATTTAAAGAAAATGGAAACCAAAATAAAAGGTGATTTAAGCGTTCTTTCTTTTGCCTCAAAATCTGTTTTACCAATATTTTATGGTGATTTGTTTATTTCATCAATAAATGATTGGATGTTTGTTTATGAAAATAACAAAGCCGTGTTTTTAGGTAATATTGGGTTAGAAGAAACAAACTTAGTCTTTTCTCCCCAACAAAATACATATACTCAAATAAATAATAATTTTAATTATCAGTTTGTTATAGACTCTTCCAAAATAGATAAAGAAGAGGAAAATTTTAACAGATTTTTAACTGCAGGTAAAAATAAAGGGAATTGGCAAATAAACAAATCCGAAGCTTCTACTTTAGAATATTCCGTAAAGGTGAAAACATTAAAAGATGCGAAATTGGTATTTGTGCTTTCCGAAGCAACAAACCAAAAGCTAACAGTTGAATCAGTAGGAGATATTAATTACGAGTATAAAAACGGTGAAATAAGAGCACAAGGTGAGTTTAAATTATTATCCGGTTCTAAATTAGAATTTATCAAAACTTTTGATGCAACTGGATCAATACGTTTTGAGAGTGACGTAACTAATCCTTATTTAAATGTTGTAGCAACTTACAAAGCACCTCACACAACAACTAACGGCACTGTGGAAGATGTACAAGTTAAACTTATTTTAGAAGGTACGGTTGATGAACTTGGGAAAAATTTAGCTTCTAACCCCGATAATATTTCGGTTTATGTCGGAGCCAAAAATATAGAAAGCGGAACTGCAGATAAACAACTTGGACCGGCAGATGCGTTTTCGTTTATTGTAATAGGCAAGTTTGTTAAAGATTTAACCGCATTAGATCAAACTGTTATTGCTGCACAAACCGATATGATATTAGGGTCAGTTTTAAGTAGTGTTGCAAGCTCGGTATTTGGGGATGCTATTAATAATATTTCTTTAGATCAGAGCATGGGCTATACAAAATTTAGTGTTTCGGGTAGATTTAGTAACTTTAAATATAGTATAGGGGGTACTACAGATATCTTTAAAGATGTTACGGGTGCAAATTTGATGATTGAATATTTATTTAGCCCGGATTTTAGTATAAGATTAGAAAGAAAAGAGCCGGTTGTGCAAACCTTTGGATCGGAAGATAAAATTAACGAATTAGGACTTAAATATAGGTTTCAATTTTAATGAAAAAAAGAATAATTGCATTTTTTACGCGAAATGCCAATAAGTGGTTTAAATTAGGCGAAATTGCAGATGAATTGGGTGTATCCGAGTTTTATGCTTACAATGAATTACGAGAAATAGTAAATAAATTAGCTGGAGAGGGGTTTTTGAGAAGAGAGGGGAAAAAATTTATTTTTAATGAAGATATAAAGCCAATAATCGGTACTTTTGAAATGAGTAGAGGTGCCTTTGGTTTTGTTATTCCGCAAAATTCTAAAGTTGGAGATATATTTATCCATTCTGATGATATTAACGGAGCAATGCATGGCGATATTGTTGAAGTTGCAGTTATTAAGCAAGGGAAAAAAAGAAAACCGGAAGGTGAAATTCTTAAAGTAATAAAAAGAGCAAAAGAAAATTACGTTGGCATAATAAAAAAAGAAAAAGAAATGTTTTTTGTTAAAGTTGAATATGCAGGTGCCGAAACAGAAATTCATATTAAAAAATCTTCGCTTAACGGTGCAAATAAAGGAGATAAGGTTGTTGTAGAATTGTTCTCGGATCCAAAAGACGATAATAAATTGCATGCAAAAGTAATTGAAACATTAGGAGTTTTCGGTAGTTATGATACCGAACTGGCAAGTTTGGCTTTTGAACTGGGGTTGCCTTATAAGTTTCCGCCCGAAGTTATTACCGAAGCAGAATTAATACCAGATAAAATTAGTCCGGAAGAAATAAAAGGTAGGTTAGATTATAGAAATAAAAATGTAATTACTATTGACCCGGAAGATGCAAAAGATTTTGATGATGCTCTTTCAATAGAGCAATTACCAAACGGAAATTACTCGATAGGTATTCATATTGCTGACGTTTCTCATTATGTTAAAACAGACGGTAATATTTTTAAAGAAGCTTTAAAAAGAGGAACAAGTATATATTTTGTCGGTAAAGTTATTCCTATGTTGCCGGAACATTTGTCTAATAAAGTATGTTCGCTTATACCAAATGAAGATAGATTAACATATTCGGTAGTTGTTGAAATTACGGAAAGAGGGAGAATAATTGATTATGTAATTGAAAAATCGGTAATTAACAGCAAAATGCGTTTTACATATGAGGAAGTACAAAATATTTTAGAAACGGGTAACGGAGATTTTGCCGAAGATTTATTAATATTAAATAAAATTGCAAGAATTTTACGTAAAAACAGAGAAAAAAAAGGGAGTATAAATTTTAGTAGTACCGAAGTTAAATTCATTTTGGATGAAAATAACAAACCTGTTAAGATAGTTCCAAAAAAAATTGCCGAAAGTAACGAACTTGTGGAAGATTATATGTTATTGGCTAATCAATTAGTTGCCAGACATGTTAATAATAAAAGAATTAAATACGATTTTATTTATAGAGTTCACGATAAACCCGATACGGATAAAATAAAAGAATTTGCTCGTTTTGTCAAAACTTTTGGATTCTCATTCGATTATAACGAAGCAAATACTCCTGCACAGTTTCAAAAATTAATGAACGATATAAAAGGGAGTGCTGCAGAAGTTATTATTAATGATATGGCAATTCGTTCTATGGCAAAAGCAGTTTATTCTATCGAAAATATAGGTCATTATGGGTTGGCTTTTAATTATTATACGCATTTCACTTCTCCGATTCGCAGATTTCCGGATCTGATGGTTCATAAATTGATTTTTAATTATATAAATCAATTGCCAAAAGAGTTTCCGGCAAAAAAACTTGAAGAATATGCCGATTTATCATCCGAAAGAGAAAGAGGAGCACAAAATGCCGAAAGAATTTCTGTAAAAATGAAACAGATTGAATTTATGGAAAGTAAAATGGGTGAGACATATGATGCTGTTATTTCCGGAATTACAAATTTTGGAATGTTTGTTGAATTAAATGATATTTTAGTTGAGGGGTTAATTCATCTTAAAGATTTGGACGATGATTATTACAAGTATGATGAAAAAAACTTTTTAATGATGGGACAACGTAATAAAAAGAAATATAAACTAGGGGATAAGGTAAGCGTTCAGCTTATTCGTATTAATACTGAAAGAAAGGAACTGAATTTTATCCTTTCAAGTTAAAATTATTAGCTATATAATATTATTATACTTTTAGAGGAATAGTATGAAGTTTAAAACCTTTATTGCTTTATTATTATTAACCGGTTTATATACAAACAATCTTTTTGCTCAATTCGGTCAAAATAAAGTTCAATATAAATTATTTGACTGGCACTTTATTCAGACAACTCATTTTGATATATATTTTGATTATAAATCGCCGGAAATTGCTGAATTTACTGCTTATATTGCCGAAAGATCATTAGATGATTTGCAAAATAGACTTAAATATAAAATTAATAACCGCATTCCGATAATAATTTATAATTCGCATAACGATTTCCAAGAAACCAATACTACTGATGAATACTTAAGTAATGGTGTAGGAGGTTTTACCGAGCCATTTAAAAATAGGGTTGTTTTACCTTTTGAAGGTTCTTACGATAAATTTAGACATGTAATTCATCACGAACTTGTTCACGCATTTATGATGGATATGTTATACGGCGGGACTGTGCAAAACATAATTGCAAGAGGAATTACTTTACAATTGCCGTTATGGTATATGGAGGGGATGGCAGAGTATATGTCTTCTAATTGGGAAACCAATAGCGATATGTTTGTAAGTGACGGAATAATTAACGAATCGTTGCCCGATATTCCTATGTTAAACGGTTATTATGCCTATAGAGGCGGGCAATCGTTAATGTATTATATAGCTAATAGGTACGGTGATGAAAAAATAGCCGAAATACTTGAAAAAACAAAAGGCTTGGGTAATATTGAAGAGGGAATTAAGGCGGCTATTGGTTTGACAATTGAGGAATTAAACGATAACTGGAAAAAGTTTTTGAAAAAAGAATATTGGCCTCAAATAGATAAACGAACCGATCCTGACGAATTTGCAAAACGATTGACGAATAATAAAAAAGATGGTGGCTTTTATAATACAAGCCCCGCAATTTCACCGCAGGGCGATAAAATTGCATTTATTACCGATAGAGATATTTTTTTGAATATTTATATAATGAGTGCTTATGACGGTAAAATAATAAAACGAATTGTTGAAAGCGGAAGGACAAACGACTATGAAGAGCTAAATGTATTGTTCCCATCTCTTACTTGGTCGCCTGATAATCTCAATATCGCTTTATCTGTTAAGTACAAAGGTTATGATATAATTCAAATTATTAATACTGAAAAAGAAACTTATCAAATTTTACCTTTTAAGCTTGATAAAATAGAAAGTGTTAGTTGGAGTCCCGATAGCTCTAAGTTAGTTTTTATTGGTTCGGATAATAAACAATCTGATTTATATTTATATGATTTTTATAAAAGTGAATTAACAAATTTAACAAACGATATATTCACCGAAACGGATATTACATGGTCTAATGACAGTAAAAGTATTATTTTTAGCAGTGATAGAGGTGAATACTTAAATAAAAGTTTGATACCTGCTAATTTTGCAATTTATAATCATAACTTTAGGCAGTATGATTTATATAAGTTCAATTTAAGTGATAGTAAAATTATTAGAATTACGAATTGGGAACTTAGTAATGAAAAATCTCCTATTGTTAGTGAGGACGGAAATGAATTGATATTTGTTTCGGATAGAAACGGAATAGATAACTTATATAAAATAAATATTAAAAGTATAAACGATAGCACAAATAGTTATGTGGGTAATGTTGTATATCCTTTAACTAATTCTCTTTCGGGAATAAATCAGTTATCTGCAACCTTAGATAAAAAGAAACTTGTATTTACCGGTCTTTATAAAACAGGCTACAATATATTTTTACTAAACAATCCTTTTGAACTTGAAAAAATTAGTAATGAACTTGAATATACCAAGTTTATGCAAAAACGTATTGCCGAAAACAACAAAAGCAATAAAACTGATTTTTTAGACACAGTGTTTATCAGTAAACCAAAATTGGTAACTTATGCTGATACAGGTTTTGTTGCAAAAACCGATATTATTGAAAATCAAGAAGAAACTGAAATATTTATTGGATCTATAATTAAAGAAAAAGATACAACTTCTATTGCCGAAAATGATGATTATAAGAATTATATTTTTGGCGGTGATACTTTTATAACCGATTCAACAAAAATAGATTCATCTAAAGTAAATATGTTTACGCAAAAATTAGACGAAAACGGAAATTACTTAGTAAACAAGTATAAAGTGAATTTTTCTCCGGATTTAATATATGCTAATGCAGGATATAGTTCGTTATACGGCTTGTTAGGAACAACGGTTCTTTCTTTTAGCGATATGTTGGGAAATCATAGATTAATTGGAGTAACATCTTTAAATGTTGATTTAAAAAACAGTGACTATGGGTTAGCTTATTATTATTTGGCAAATAGAACAAATTACGGAATAGAAGGCTTTCATACTGCAAGGTTTGTGTATTTATCTCGTCCGTTTGGTAGTGAATTATATAGATTTAGAAACTACGGTGCGGTCTTTTCAATAAGTCATCCATTAAGTCGTTTTTACAGAATTGACGCAGGTCTTAGCGTATTAAATGTTAGTAGCGAGAATTTAGATGATTATACTATTCCCAAGGAACAGGCTTTATTTATTATTCCTTCAGTAAGTTTTGTTCACGATAATACGTTATGGGGTTATTATTCTCCTATTCAGGGAAATAGAACGAGTTTGACTTTATTTGGTAACCCGGGCACAGATGATAAACGTAAAGCATTTTACTCGGCTGTATGGGATTATCGAGAATATTTTAGATTTTGGTATGATAACGGTTTTGTATTTAGGTTTTCCGGTGGATACAGCGGCGGTGCAAATCCTCAGCGATTTTTTATTGGCGGTACGGAAAATTGGATTAATAGACATTTTTCGACTGAGGAAATACCTATAACAGATGCAAGTGATTTTGCATTTTTAACTCCTGCATTACCTTTACGAGGTTATGATTATGCAGAGAAAATTGGTACAAAGTACAGTTTATTAAATCTGGAATTGCGAGTTCCTATAATCAGATTTTTAGTTACCGGACCTTTACCCTTATTGTTTCAAAATATTTTAGGAAGTGCTTTTATCGATATGGGTTCTGCGTGGGATAATACAAAAAAATTAAAGTTTTTTGAAAGAAACGGTTCGGGTAAAACCGTTACAAAAGATTTATTAATAGGAACCGGTTACGGTATAAGATTTAACTTTATCTTTTTATGGCGTATCGATTCAGCATGGTCGTTTGACGGAAATCATTTTTCGCGACCAAAATACTATCTATCGTTAGGTTTGGATTTTTAGAAGGAAAAGGGGTAATCCCTTTTCTTTTAATTAAATATAGAATTTTTTTATATCAAAAAATTTTATTAATTTGATGTATTGATGAGTTATATTTAGCGGAAATTATGAATATTATTTTACGATTTTTTAAGAAAGGGGAAATCGAAAAGTTATTAAAAGAGGGGAGCAGGTTAATTGAGGAAAAAGAATATGAAAAGGCTTTGCCATTGTTCGAAAAAGTCTTAACATATGATGATAAAAATTTATGTGCAATATACGGTATGGCAAAAAGTAATTATTATATTAATAATTACGAAATGGCAAAAAATATTTTTACCGATTTGGTTAATAATCCTTTAAATACATTTTTTGAAAGTTATTATTACTTATATAAAATTGAAATTGAAAACCAGGAATTATCTTCTGCGGTAAAATATTTAACTTTATATATTGAAAAAGGTAAAGATAAAGTTGCTGCATATAAACTTAGGGCAGAGTTAAATTTTAAATTTAATAAATATTTGGATGTTATTGACGATTGTGAAAAGGTGCTTATTTCAAGTCCCGATGATATGGATGCTTTTAAGTTAATGATAAAATCCAGAATTAAAACGGATCAGTTAAAAAAGGCACTTATAGATGTTAATAAGGCATTAGATAATTACGGTAACAGCCCCGATTTATTAAATATCCGAAGTTATTTGAGATATCTTAACAGAAATTATTCTGATGCATTAAATGATATAAAATCAGCAATATCGTTAAATAATTTTTATCCTGATTCTTATTATACTTTTGCATTAATTCAAATAAAAGTAAATCAACAAACCGATGCCCTAAATAACTTAAATAAAGCAATTGAACTTAATCCTAATTTTGCAGATGCTTACATAGTTAGGGCAGAATTATTCACTCAATTAGATAAACCGGATGAAGCTTTAGCCGATTATAAAAAAGTACTGGAATACTTTCCTGATAATTCCGATTATCATTTTAAAAGCGGTAAATTGAATATGTTGTTGTTTGACTTTACAGCCGCAAAAATTAATTTTGAAAAGGCTTTAATTTTAGATTCAGGAAATCATATATATTTGTTTTACTTAGCATGCACATATAAAGAATTAAAAAGGTATAAAGAGCAACAAGATTATTTAAATAGAGCGTTGGAAATAAAGCCGGATTATGAAGATGCATTATTAGAATTAGGCATATTATTTTACAAAGCAAAACTATTTAAAGATGCTATTAAAATATTAGACAAATTGATTTCGATAAATTCGGAAAACAGGAGAGCATATTTTTATAGAGCAAAGGTAAAAGAACAATTAGCAGATAATTACGGTGCAAATTCTGATTATACAATAGCATTATTAGATCCTAATT
The DNA here is from genome assembly GCA_036743235.1 of Melioribacteraceae bacterium. Taxonomy (GTDB): domain Bacteria; phylum Bacteroidota; class Ignavibacteria; order Ignavibacteriales; family Melioribacteraceae; genus JAEXOD01. Next base: position 5,865 of record DAINPX010000011.1, on the reverse strand, counting down.
ATTATGATGCATGGGTTTCAAGAGGATTATTAAAAGTAACTCGTTCAGATTTTCATGGAGCGGTTTTAGATTTTAATAAAGCTATTGCTTTAAGACCCAACAACGGAATTATTTATATTTACAGAGCAAAAGCATTTGTAAAATTGGAGAAGCACGGAGAAGCTTATGACGATTTTACAAAAGCTTTGGAAATATTACCTTCTAATGTTGAATGTTACTATTTTAGAGGGTTTATTAATTACGATATGAGACGATTTAAGAATGCAATTAGTGATTGGGAAAAAGCAGTATCGTTAAAACCCGATTTAGCTTCTAAATTGAACGATAATATAAATAAAGCTAAAATTAAAGTAGGAAATTAAAAGAATAAGTTATCTCTTTTTGGTGGGTATTTTAGGGCTAAATAAGTCATCGTCATCATCATTTGTGTATCTATCAAATAAATTTTCGGTATTATTATCGCTTTTAGAATCATATGGGCGTAAAGGAGCCAGAGGACGGCTATAAACTTTGCCTTCAGGCTGTTCTTCGTTAGATGCAGAGTTTAATATTTGAAATCTGTTTTCTCTACTTATCGATTTAGCTTCTTTTAAATGTTCGTCAGTCCTTGATTCTTTGTTACGAGATTTTTCTTTTTTGCGTTCGGTTTTTAATTTTTCTTTATTTCGCTGTCTTTCTTTTTCTTGGTTTTTTTGTCGTTCTTTTTGCTTTTCTTTCTCTTTTTCTCTCAAATCTTGTAACGATAATAGCTTAACTTCGTCTTTACTTTCTTTTTTACTTGAAGTTGAATCTTTTATCGAGGTTTTAACTGCAAGTTTTGGCTTTTCTTCTTTTACCGGTTCAATTTGATATGGTTCTAAATTGCCGCTTTTTTTCTTCTTAATTTTAAAGCTGATGTATGAAACCGTTAATATTACAATCATTAATACAGTAAAAATCTGTAATGTGGTAAATATTGCGTCCTTTAATTCCATTTTGTATCTATTTATTTTTTATTTACAACAATAATAAATTTAGTATCCAATTGCTATAATAATTTAAATTTTATTTATTTTTTTTCAAAATACTTTAGTTTTGTAACCGCAATACGTATCTGAGCTATCGATAAATTATTGTTTTTAATTTTAAGTTCAGAAACTTCTTTGAGACCTGAATTATATAAAATCTCTATTTTTTTAAAGTCTGATGGTAATAATATCGTATCAATATTAGTATTGGGGTCAAATTCTATTATAGATTCAATCTGTAAAGCAACAATAGATTCGTGTGTTTTAAGCATATCAGCAATTTTACCCAAACTGTAACCACGCTTAAGTAGCTTGTAAGTGCCAATAATATTTTCCGGCAATTTAGTAATTACCTCGTAGTCAGGTTCGGTTTTATTTAACTGCTTTTCTTTAATAAAATCATTAATTGCATCCAATATTTCCGCACCGAGCTTATTAAACATACGCTGATTGAAGCCATCAATATTAAGTAAATGTTCTGGAGATTTTGGCTTTTCTAAAGATATATTACGCAATATTTCATCAGGGCAAACTAAACTTGGGGTTTGTGAGTACCTTGATGCAACAACCTTTCTAATATCTTTTAATCGGGTAAATAATTCTACATTAAGCTCATAATTTTCTACTTCTTTTTTGCCAACTTTGTTATTGTTCTCATTATATTGTAAAAATAATTCAATTCCTTTTTCGGTTAAAACCAATACATTGTTTACGTTTTTCAATAAACATTTATCTAATAACGAGTTTAGGCTACTATCAATTTCGTTTCTGGAAAAATGTGCACAAGTTCCAAAAGTTGTTAAGTTTTTAAATCTATCGGATTTCGTATTTCCTGTCAAAACGCTGTATAAATTCCTTATTCGCATTCGCTGATACGACTCGTGTACTGATTTTAAAATTACCTCTTCCAAAAATTCAATTGTAGAAGTGTTAAAGCCTAAGTCTCCTTTACAATTATCACATTTTCCGCATCTATAATCAATGTTATTCTGTCCAAAATACTCAAGAATAAAATTAAACCTGCATTTATCGGAATACACATAATTTACCATTTCATTAATTTTTGAAAGTGTTTCCGCTTTTTGAGCATCTAAATCCGAAAAATCAAGCTTAAGCAGTTTAGAATCAACCCTTGGTGTTTCCATATAAACAACCGTACTTAGAACCGGAGGAGTGTATTCAACTATTCCTATTGCATTAAGTTTTTTTAAGCTATCTTCAATATCATCAAATGGAACGTTATACTTATTTGAAAGTTTGTTTAAGTCAATTTTTAGATTGTTAATAAATAAATTGCTCCCATATTCACGTAATAATAAAAGAATAGTATCTTTTAGTTTATTATTAGCAATTTTATCTATATAAATGCGCAAATCATTAATATTTAGTAAAAATTTAATTAAGTGTTTTGCTTGGTAGTTATCGTATAATTTAAAGTATCCTGCTTTTACCAAAATTGAAATAATTGAGTGTATAAGATTAATATTAAAATCGGCGGAATTTAATATTTTATAAAAATCCTTATTTAACGGAATACCATTGTCACTTTTCATTCCAATTGCAACTCTACCATAGTTACAAATAGCATTGTAGATAGTAATTATTTGCTCACGATTAGGAAAAGAATTTAACTGAATAAACTCTATTGTTTCTTTTTCGTTCTTGTCATATAATAGGTAAATATAAGATTCTTTTCCGTCTCTTCCGGCTCTTCCAATCTCTTGGTAATAGTTTTCGATAGAAGAAGACATGTTATAATGAATTACAAGTCTAACATTATTTTTATCAATACCCATACCGAATGCCGTTGTTGCACAAATTACGTCAATATTACCTTTAATAAAATCATCTTGAATCATTTTTCGCAAATTTGATTCCAAACCTGCATGGTAAAACTCTGACTTAATACCGTTAAATCGTAAAAATTGTGAAATCTCTTCAACATTTTTGCGTGTTGCCGCATAAATAATAGTTGTTGAATTATACTTTTTTACAAGTTCTAAAGTCTTAAATTTTTTTTGATTTGTTCTAATAACGTTTAAAACCAAGTTATCTCTTTCAAAACCGGCTATAAAAATTGAAGGATTACTTAAGCCGAGTTGGTTAATAATATCTACTCTTATTTTTGGAGTTGCTGTTGCAGTAAAAGCAGATATACCTTTAAAGTTAATATAATCTTTAAAATCTCTAATTTTTTTATAACTTGGTCTAAAATTGTGTCCCCATTCGCTAATACAGTGAGCTTCATCTATAAATAAATATTCTAAACTTAATTTAGAAAGCCTTTCAACAAAAATCGAGTTTTCTAATCTTTCGGGTGCCAGATATAAAAGTTTAATATTTCCCGAGTAAATATCGTTAAATATTTTTTCTATTTCTTTATATTCCAAAGTACTATTAATAAAAGCTGCTACGGTTTTTGTTTTATTTAAAGCATCTACTTGATCTTTCATTAAAGCAATGAGAGGAGAAATTACAATAGATAGCCCGTCTTTACATAATGCAGGAATTTGATAACATAGCGATTTACCTGCTCCGGTTGGTAAAATAGCCAAAATATTTTTGTTTTGTAAAATAGTATCAATAATTTCTTCTTGATTATCTCTAAAACTACTATAGCCGAAAAAATTTTTTAATACTTCGTATGGTGTCATAAAAATCAATAATGTTTAAAATTTAGATGTACCAAAATAGTAAAAAGGAAATAATAAAAATTAAAAAAGTGAAATTCTCATTTTAAAAGTTTTTTTTTATTTATGATAATTTTTAGCTTGTCAAAATAGTATAACATCAGTAAAAATAATAAATTATTTATGGTACAGATATTGCATGGCAGTAACAAAATAAGTAAATTAAAGGATAAAAATATCTTAAATTTTAAATAATGGATAGGTAAAACATGGCTGATGAAAAAATGGTAGTAGCAAAACTTGAAGATTTGCTAATGGAAAAAAAACAAGCTGAAGAAAGTGAAAGAATTGATAAAGTAGCTATAATTGGTGCCGGTGTTATGGGGCAAGGTATAGCTCAAACAATATCTTCGGCAGGAATTGATGTTTTAATTATTGAAAAAGATGAGCATGGAATTGAAAAAGCAAAAGAGGGATTAAAATTATCTATGGAGCGCGAAATTGCCAGATGGGCAATGACAAAAAGCGAAATGAAATCGATATTTAGTCGCATGATGTGGTCAACTGATTTAGAAGATGTTAGAGAATGTGATATTATTATTGAAGCTGTTGAAGAAAATTTGGAATTAAAAAGATATTTATTTAAAAAATTTGATGAAATAGCAAAAGAAGAAACTATCTTTGTTTCTAATACTTCTACATTAAGTTTATCTAAGATTGCAGAAATTACCGGAAGACAAGATAGAATTATAGGAATGCATTTTTTAAATCCGGTTCCAAAAGTTGCTTTGGTTGAACTTATTAGAACAATTGAAACAAGTGAAAAGACAATTGAAATAACAAAACATTTTGCAAGTAAAATTGGCAAAACTGCTGTTGAAGTTTATGAATACCCCGGATATGTTACTACAAGAGCAATTATTCCTTTATTAAATGAAGCAATGCACATATTATTAGAAGGTTTGGCAAGTGCAAAAGATATTGATACCGCATTAAAACTTGGTTATAGTTTTCAGACCGGTCCTTTAGAAATGGCAGATGCAATGGGTTTGGATGAAGTATTAACTTGGATGGAGCAATTATGGGCAGTTTTAGGGGAACCAAGGTATAGACCTTGCCCAATTTTAAGAAAACTTGTAAGAGAGAAAAAGCTTGGTAAAAAAACAGGCGAAGGTTTCTATAAATATGACCATAACGGTAAAATAATATCTTAACTTATTATTGAGGATAAAATGAAAATATTAGTTTTAAATTGCGGAAGTTCATCAATTAAATATCAATTAATAGATACTGATAAAGAAATAGTAATGGCAAAAGGTTTGGTAGAACGCATAGGTATGTCTAGTGCTGTTTTAACCCATACACCGCACGGAAAAGAAAAAGTTAGAATTGTAGGTGAAATTTTAGATCATACAATTGCTATTGAATATGTAATTGCTGTTTTAATGAGTCCAACACATGGTGTATTAAAAGATAAAAACGAAATTGATGCTGTAGGGCATCGTGTAGTACACGGCGGTGAAACTTTTTCCGGCTCGGTTTTAATTACGGATAGAGTAGTAAAAGCTTTGGTTGATAATATTGAATTGGCTCCATTACACAATCCCCCGAATATTAAAGGTATTGAAGCAGCAAAAGCTCACTTACCAAATACTCCTCAGTGTGGTATTTTCGATACTTCTTTTCATAGTACTATGCCGGAACATGCGTACTTGTACGGCATTCCGTATGAACTTTATAAACGCTATAAAATAAGAAAATACGGATTCCATGGTACTTCACATCGTTTTGTATCGCAAAAAGCTGCATTAATGTTAGGTAAGCCAATTGAAGAATTAAAAATAATTACCGCACATTTAGGTAACGGAAGTAGCATGGCAGCTATTGATGGAGGGAAATCGATTGATACAACTATGGGCTTTACTCCGTTAGAAGGTTTAATTATGGGAACACGTTGCGGTGATATGGATCCTTCGGTTATTTTATATATAATGAGTAAAGAAGGCTTAAACATGAGTGAAGCCAATACTTTAATGAATAAACATAGCGGTTTAATTGGCTTAAGCGGAGATAGTAGCGATATGCGCGAAATTGAAAGCGGAGTTATGGAAGGCGATAAAAGAGCAAAACGTGCTTTCGATGCTTTTACTTATAGGATCAAAAAATATGTAGGTTCTTATATTGCAGCATTAGGCGGATGTGATGCTTTAGTTTTTACCGGCGGTATA
>DAINPX010000010.1:0-20708 GCA_036743235.1 Melioribacteraceae bacterium | reverse complement strand
CTTGAACTTCAATATATGCACTTGTTGTAATTTCGCCACCAACAACAACTAAACCGGTAGTAACAAATGTTTCGCAAGCAACACGTGCGTTAGGATCTTGTGAATAAATTGCATCTAATATACCGTCAGATATCTGATCGGCTACCTTATCGGGATGCCCTTCCGAAACTGATTCGGATGTGAATAAATATGACATATTTCCTCATAAATTGATTAATAAAACTCTATTTCGGACGAATCGCCCGCATTTAATCTTTTGTAATTTCCTTTTACAATTGCATTGTTGCCAATAATAGTATTTTCCAACATGGCTCGTTTAACGGTTGCATTTTCGCTAATTATCGAATTTTTAATAATAGACTCTACAATTGTAGAATTATCGGCAATTGTTGTATAAGGTCCAATAATTGCATTCTCAATTGTACAATTCTCTCCTATAAAAACCGGATCTATTAAAAACGAGTTTTTAATTTTCTTATTAGTTCCGTACTTATCCAATAAAAATTGGTTTGTACTAAGTAATGTTTCCGGCTTCCCACAATCGTACCAACCTTCAACCGGAAAAGTTTTTATTAACTCGCCTTTATCTATCATTAGCTGAAGTGCATCGGTTAATTGCAGTTCGTTATTTGTCCTTATATCTTTCTGAACAAGTTCGTTTAAGCATTCGGTTAAAAGTTTAGAATTTGCAATATAATATAAACCCACTAATGCAAGTTTTGATATCAAAGTTTTTGGTTTTTCAATAAGTTTTGTAATTACTCCATTATCGGTTAGGGCAACTCCAAATCTACTTGGATCAATTACTTCTTTAACACCTAACGAAGTTGTTTTGGTGTTAAATACGCCGTGTAAATTAACATCAAAAACGGTGTCACCCAAAATAATAAATAATTCTTCTTCATCAAATGTAGGTATTGCCGTGTAAATAGCGTGTCCTAATCCCAACATCTCTTTTTGTTCAACAAAATCTGCTTTAATCATTGGAAATTCGGTTTCCACGTATTCTTTTATTTTATCACCTAAATAACCGACAATAAAGGTTGCCTTAAATATTTTTGAATCAACTAATTGATCCAAAATATGTCCTAAAATAGGTTTGCCTCCAACATTTAGCAACACTTTTGGTGTGGAAAATGTATGGGGTTTTAACCTAGTTCCAAAACCTGCAACAGGTATAATAGCTCTCATTATATCCTTTAAATTATTAAATAAACAGTAAATTTAAGTAAACTTTAAACTTTTATCAATATAAATTAAGAATTTTAAAATTATATTTTATATTTTTGTTGTTTATAACAATTAAATGAAGTAAAATGAATATAAAAACTAAAATTACCGAATTATTTAATATTAAGTATCCCATAATTCAAGGCGGGATGGTTTGGGTAAGCGGTTATAAATTGGCTTCCGCAGTTTCAATAAACGGAGGGCTTGGTTTAATTGGCGCAGGTAGCATGAAAGGGGAATTATTAAGAGAGCATATCGAAAAATGTTTTGCCATATGTGATAAACCTTTTGGAGTAAATATTCCCCTTTTACGGGGTGATGCCGAGCAGTTAATTGATACATCACTTGAGATAGGAGTAAAAATTTATTTTACTTCTGCTGGGCATCCGGGTAAATATATTGAAAAACTTAAAAAAAATAATGCAATTGTTGTACATGTTGTCTCTAATTTAAGGCAAGCATTAAAATCGCAAAGTGTTGGTTGCGATGCTGTTGTTTGTGAAGGGGTTGAAGCAGGAGGACATAACGGAAGTGATGAATTGACAACATTTGCTTTAATTCCTATGCTTAGGAATAATTTAGATATTCCTTTTTTGGCTGCCGGGGGAATTACGGATGGATACGGAATTTTTAGTGCCATTAGTTTAGGAGCTGACGGAGTACAAGTAGGAACACGGTTTGCAGCAACAATCGAATCTTCGGCAAATGAATTATACAAACAGAAAATTATTGAAGCAAATGAAACGGATACGGCATTAATTTTTAGGAAAATAGGATTAATACGTACACTAAAAAATAAATTTACCGAAGAAGTTAAAAAAGCAGAATTGGAAGGTGCATCCTCAGAAGAATTAAAAGAATTATTAGGTGCAAAAAAAGAATTTGCGGGAATTTTTAACGGTAACTTTGAAGGCGGATTAATGGAAGCCGGACAAGGGGTGGGGAATATAAATGATATTCCAAGCGTAAAAGATTTAATGCAAAAATTTATTAAAGAGTATAACGAAGCTTATAAAAGAATGGAATTAATTTCCTCTTACAAAAATATAATTTAAAATAAATTATTATGAGTTATTCAAATTACTTAACCCTTATTGATGAAATTACAGAAAATATACAAAAAGGGGAAAACTTAGATATTTCTTATAATAAACTTGGTGTAATTTATGCCGAGCTTAACGATTTTGAAAAAGCGGAAAAATATTTTTTAGAAAGTATAAACAATAATTCTTCTTATTTTGAACCTTATATTAATTTAGGAATAATATATGGTAAACGAAAAAAATATAAAGATGCAGTCTCTTTTTTATTAACGGCACTTTCTATTAAACCCAATAATTATAATATTTGTTATAATTTAGCTTATGCTTATCAAGAGTTGGGTGTTATAGATAAAGCGATTTATTATTATGGATTATCTGTAAAATACAAACCCGATTATGCCAATTCATACTTTAACCGCAGTTTATTATATTTATTAACAGGGAAGTATGAAGAAGGTTGGAATGATTATTATGAGTGGGGTTATAAATCAGGCGATTTAACAAAACGTGCGTTGGAAGGAATAGAATGGAACGGAGAAAACTTAAGAAATAAAACCATTTTAATTTATTGTGATCAAGGTTATGGCGATACTATTAACTTTATTAGATATGCACAATTTATAAAAATGAATGGTGCTTATATATTTGTTGAAGTTCCAAAATGTTTACAAAAATTGTTTCTAAATTTTAATAGTATTGATAAGTTAATAATTAAAGAGGAAACAAGCTTACCCAAAACTGATTATTATTCCTCTATATTTAAACTCGCAAAGTTCTTTTATGCAAATACAGATAAACAAATTAATTTCCCTTATTTATATCCTACAAAACGAGAAGTAAATAAATGGAAACAATTTCTGGGAGATAATAAAAAGTTAAAAATCGGTTTTGTATGGAAGGGGAATCCTATACCGGAAATAAATAATAAAAGGCATATCGAATTACATTACTTTTACAAATTGTTTGCAATTAAAAATACTGAGTGGTATTCATTACACCCGGAAAAAAATATTGAAATTACTATAGCCAAAGAAAAATTTAGTAATGTTTTAGATTTAACAAAAAACATTACCAATTTTAATTCAACAGCAGCATTAATTTGCAATCTCGATTTTGTTGTATCAATAGATAGTGCGGTGGCACATCTTTCCGGTGCATTAAACAAAACAGTATTGTTAATGTTAAATTTTATGCCGGATTGGAGGTGGGGTTTATGGGGTAATACCACAAATATGTACCCATCGGCAAAAATATTTAGACAAAAAGAAATCGGAAATTGGGAAATGGTAATTAATGAAATTTATGATTATATTATTAGCTTAAATAATAATTAGTTTGATTTTTTTTGTTTTGTTTGTTATCTCGGGAGTAAGATATGTTATTTAATGAACCGATGTTTTCTAAAATTGCCAAAGAAAGATTTTTTAACTTTTTAGAAAAAAATAGAATTTTATTTGAAACAAAATACGAAAATATAAGTTTTTCCGAAGTCTCCGGTATTGTTATTAATAAAATATCCGAAATAATTCCTTCATACGGTAAAAGAACTGCTCTTGTAATACTTACCGAAAGTATAGAAGAAATATCAATGTTTACCGAAAAAGGATATAATGTAACAGCAATAACAACCAATAAAAGTTTATGTAATTTAAATGATCAGATAGGGTTTATTGACGAGAGTTTTACAAGTTTTCCAGATAAAAGTTTTGATGTTATTTGGTCTAAGCATTCTCTAAATAAAAGTATTTCCTCGATATTTACATTAACCGAATATTTTAGGTTGTTAAGCAACGATGGATTATTATATGTTGAATTGATTAGTGACGAAAATTACATAAATAAAGATAATATAGAAAATAATTTTTCACTTTTTCGAAAAGATATTTGGAAATTGTTATTTGAGAATACGGGTTTTAACATAATTGATATTATCGATTTATCTCTAAGTTCCAAAATACCTACAATAAAAAACCAATATTGGATGTTTTTTTGTAATAAATATAGAAAGACAAACTTGACGGATTCCGACAAAGAAGAGAAAAATAATTTATATTTGGCTTTAAGTAAAGGAGAAAACTTCGGTTGGGGCGTTTGCAGTAAATATTTAAGAAACGAAGTTGGCAAGTTATATAAACATGTTTACGAATGGGATTTTGAACGCGAGGGGGAACAAATTACAAAAGTTAACGGAAAAGTTTTTCATGCATTAACCGGAATTGAATTTGAAAGCCTAAGCAAGCTAAGAGGTACAGAAAATTTTGGTTATACTTTTTTTGAAAATGAAATTTTGCCTATTTCTATAGAAAACGCCAAACAATATGATTTGGTTATTGGGGGTTCTACTTGGTGTAAGGAAAAAATGCTTGAAAAGGGAATTACAAATATTGATGTTTTAATTCAAGGAATAGATCCCGAGATATTTTATCCGATTGAAAACAAACAAAATGATGATGTTTTTGTTGTTTTTTCGGGAGGTAAATTTGAGTTGCGAAAAGGTCAAGATGCGGTAATAAAAGCTATTAGTATTCTGCAAAAAAAATATTCTAATATTGTTTTGGTAAATGCTTGGTATAATATGTGGCCGCATACTATGGATTTAATGCAACGCTCACCATATATTAAATATGAAAGATTCGGCGATAATTGGGTTGATCAAGTAAATCATATTTTAAGTATAAATGATGTTGATATTTCAAAAGTGGCTACTTATGAAATTGTACCAAACACACAATTACGCGACTTGTATTCATTTACCGATATCGGAGTATTCCCCAATAGGTGTGAAGGCGGCACAAATTTAGTTTTGATGGAATATATGGCTTGTGCACGTCCCGTAATTGCTTCTTACACTAGCGGGCACACCGATATTTTAACAGATGATAATTCTCTTCCGTTAAAACTTACCAAACCGTTTAGATTGTACAATAAAGATAACAAGTTATGGGCAGATTGGGAAGATATTTCCATTACGGAATTAGTTGACAAATTAGAGTTTGCTTATCACAATAGAAAAAAAATAAGAGAAATTGGAGAAAAAGCAGGAGAAGACCTTAAAAAATTTACTTGGGCAAATAGCGGAAAAGAATTACTAAGAATAGTTGGATTGTAATAACACAAAGCAATTTTAATACTAAAGATTGTTTTATCAGTATCTAAGGTCTTTTACAAAAATAGTTACTTAACAATTATTTAACATAAAAATAATTTCATAATTACTTTATGTACGTCTAAATAACTTGAAAATGAATATTTTTTCATTATTTTTGGATTTGCCAAAGTGACCGACTGGTCATTTTGTGAACTTGTTGGTCAATATTGCGTCTAAATGAATAAAATTTGATAAAAAAAGTATGGAGTATAATTTGAAACAAAAACTAATTATTGCCCTTTTGTTATTTATAAGTTTTTATCCTTTAATAAAAGCTCAACAAAGGGTGTTAACTTTAGAAGAAACAATTAATTTGGCAATTGAAAATAACCGAGATGTAATTATAGCCAAGTTAAATGTTGAAAAGGCATCGGCTGCCGTTGATGAAGCCTTTGGTTATGCATTGCCAAAAGTTGATTTTTCGGGTTATTACAATCGTTTTATATCTAAGCCTAAAACACCGTTCCCCGATTTTGAAGCAATGCTAACAAATGCAACTTATGCTTTATTGTTTGATGAAAACGTTATACCGAGAGATGATAATAAATATTTGCCTATGACAAATAAACTTCAATCTTTTGCACAAACTCATAATTGGGAAGCTAAAGTAGAAGTAACCCAAATTTTATTTAGTTCGGCAGTTTTTAGAGGCATAGGTGCTTCAAAAATTTATTTGGATTTAGCTAAAGAACAACTTTATAGTACTGCATCAACATTAACTATGAATGTAAAAAAAGCATTTTACGGTGTTTTATTATCTCAAAAAATGCTTGAAATTGTTGAGGCAAGTTTAAAAAATGCCGAAGAAAATTTGGCAAATGTTAAATCTATGCAAAAACAAGGATTTGCAAGTGATTTTGAAGCAATGCAAGTTGAAGTACAAGTAGAAAACATTAGACCGCAGGTTAACGAAATAAAAAATAACTTAAAAAATGCTCAAAACGGACTCAAATTATTATTGGGTTTACAGCAGGATATGGATATTGATGTTACCGGCGAATTTGAGTATGACAAAACATATTTACCGGATGAAGAGACTACAATTGAATGGGCTTTACGCAGTAATTACGATTTAAGAACAATGGACTTGAAGATGCAGGTTGATGATGAATTTATTGCATTGGATAGAGCAGAATATTACCCAACTTTGGCAGCTTTTGGAAATTATACTTATTCGGGTACGGGAGATGAATTTCCAACTCAAAACTATTCATCCACCGCAGTTGGTTTAAGTTTAAGTATTAATCTGTTTTCCGGTTTACAAACAAATAAACGAGTAGAACAAAGCGTGATTGCATTAAATCAAACAAAAGAACAGATAAAACAATTCAAAGATTATCTTACAACTCAAGTAAAAGGTAAACTACTTGAATTGCAAAAAGTTAATTCGCAATATACGGCACAAGAACGGAATGTGGAATTAGCTCAAAAAGCTTACGACTTGGCTACAGTAAGATTTAAAGAAAGTAGCGGAACTCAGCTTGAAATAAAAAATGCAGATATTGAATTAAGAACCGCTAAAACAAATAAAATTAAAACAATTTACGATTTTATTATTGCAAAAGCGGAATTGGAGCAGTTAACGGGAAAACTTGATGATTTTGTAAAAAACAAGTTTGATAACATTGCTGCTAAATTTTAATAGAAATAAACGGAGAATTATAATATATGAAACTATTAAGTAAAACGAAGTTTTTTATTAGTGTATTGTTAACATTATTTGTGTTAACAGCTTGCGGCGGTAATGATGCCGAAAAAAATAAAACAATGGCTCAATTACAAAATGAGGAAGGAATTCCTGTTAAAGTAAAAACAGTTGAGCCTACAAATTTTAACCGTTATATTAGTTTTTATTCAACTTTAGCAGGCTTTAAAGAATCTGTTCAAGGTGCCATGGTTGGCGATAGAGTAGAAAAGGTATTAGTTAATGTAGGCAGTTATGTAAAAGAAAATCAAGTTGTAATGACTTTTCCTATAGATAACCCAAGTTTACAATACGAACAAGCAAAAGTGGCATTTGATAATACCGAGAAAACATATTTAAGAACAAAAACCTTATATGAAGCCGGTGAAACATCTCAATCAAATTTTGAAGCAATTGAAACCAAATATAAAGTTGATAAACGAAATATAAAAGCAATGGAGCAAGCTTTATTTGTTCAATCGCCAATTAGCGGTAAAATTGTGGAAATATACATTAAAGAAGGTACAAGTGTTAAATCCGAAACTCCGTTATTTAAAGTTGCACAAATAGATAGGTTGCGAGCTAAATTTTATGCTAACGAAGAAGAGGTTAGGAATTTAAAATTAGGTATGCCGGCAGAGATAGAATATTTAGGTAAAACTTATGTTGGAAGAATAAGCGAAATTGCAATTGCTATGGATCAATACAGAAAAGGATTTTCTGTTGAAGCTTTGTTTGAAAACGCTAAACAAGAATTAACCAGCGGTTTGACCGTTGATATTAAAATTAAAACTTATTCAAAACCAAATACAGTTATTATCCCCCGTAATATTATTCAAAAAGAAAACGGTAAGTTTTTTGTTTATGTTGTAAACGGAGATACTGCAGATAAAAAATATATTACAACAGGTGAAGAAGAAGGAATTAATACGGAAGTGTTAAGCGGACTTAGTAAAGGGGATAACTTAGTTGTTGAAGGCGGTTCTAAATTAGAGCCGGGCAAAAAAATTAAAATAATTAAATAGGAAAATTTTTATATGTCTTTAGCAAGAATATCGATAAATCGTCCTATTATGACAACAATGGGACTTTTAGTATTTCTTTTGTTTGGAGCAATAGCATATTTTACATTAAATTTGAACTTACAACCCGATGTGGAAATACCGTATGTTACGATACAAACAGTTTATCCCGGTGCCGGTCCTAAAGAAATTGAAACTTTAATTAGTAAAAGAATTGAAGACGCAGTTTCTACGGTTAGTAAAATAGAAAGAGTGGAATCGTATTCATTAGACGGTGCTTCTATTGTTATTATAGAATTTAAAATGGGGAAAGACCCCGATATTGCGAACCAAGAAGTAAAAGATAAAGTTGACGAAATTATTAACGAATTACCAACCGATGCAGAAACACCAATTGTACAAAAGGTTGATTTAAAGGCATTTCCTATAGTTGATGTTATATTAACTGGAAATATGGACCCTCGCGAATTATATGATATTGCCGATAAAACATTAAAAGATAGATTTTCACAGGTTGAAGGTGTAGCTAAAGTTAATATTTCGGGTGGTCAAGAAAGAGAAATAAGAATTGTTGTTGATAATAAAGTTGCTTTTGAAAACTCTATTTCTATGCCCCAATTAATTCAAGTATTGGCTGCTCAAAACGTAAATATCCCCGGTGGATATTTTAATATTTCAAATCAGGAGTTTACTGTTAGGGTGCTTGGTGAGTTTCAAGATTTAGAAACAATAAACGAACTTCAAGTACCTACGTTTTACGGAGCAAAAAAAATAAAACAGTTTGCAGAGGTAAAAGATTCGGGTAAAGATATTAGAAGGCGAGCTGTTTATTATAACGTTAAGGGAAATTTTAAAAACGAAAATGTTATTAAATTAGGAATTGTAAAAAGTTCAGACGGAAATATTGTAAAAGTTGCAGATGGTATAAAAGAAGCCATTCCAGAAATTAAAGCAACCTTACCCAAAGGAACCAATATTGAAATTATTAACGATGAATCGACCTTTGTTCGTTCAAGTGTTGATGATACAATGAGTAATGTGTTGCTTGGAGTTGTTTTTACCAGTATCGTTTTATTAATATTTTTGGGAAATATTCGTTCTACAATTATAGTTGCTTTGTCGATGCCGATTTCAATTATCTCGACATTTATGTTATTACAAATGTTTGATTTATCGTTGAATATGATGACATTAATGGGGTTATCGGTATCTGTGGGTGTGCTTGTTGCCAATTCGGTTGTTGTGTTGGAAAATATATTCAGGCATAAAGATATGGGTTATAATACAAAAGAGGCATCCGATATTGGTACAAGTGAAGTAACCGTTGCGGTATTGGCAAGTACATTAACTAACTTAGTAGTATTTTTACCTTTGGCAAGTATGTCATCTATTGTTGGGCAGTTTTTACGTGAATTAGCATTAGCCGCAACATTTGCAACTATATTTTCATTAATTATTTCTTTTACTTTAACGCCTATGTTATCGGCTTTAATTATTCCCGATAAATTAAAACAAGGTAAAATTTCTGAAATGCTTGATAAAATTTTCAAATCTTGGGATGAAGCGTATAGAAAAACATTGCGGGTTGCTCTTAAAAATAAAAAAAGAAGCATTGCAGTAATTGGTTTGGCTTTTTTAATGTTTATAGGGTCGGCTGTGTTTTTTGGTAGTCACCTCGGTGTTGAATTTATTCCCACACTTGATGACGGTAAAATTAAAATAGAAGTAGAATTACCGGAAGGCTATAATTTAGATAAAACGGCTTCGGTACTAACCGATATTGAAAATATTATTAAACAAACCCCCGAAGTAAAACACATGGTAACTGAGTTGGGGAAAATAGGGGATTTAAATACCGGTACAAATATGGCTCGTATGGATGTACAGTTATTAGATGCCAAAGATAGAGATGTACATATAAGTAAAATTATCTCAAAATTTGTTAAAGATTTAGCTTTTATTCCGGATGCAAAAATTATTGTAGATTATGCCAACACGGGAGGAGACGGCGGTGCACCTATTCAGTTTTATTTAATGGGGCAAGACGTTAACAAACTAGAAGAAATTAAAAATGACTTAATAAAAAATGTTAAAAATGTACCCGGTTTAAATAACTTAGACCAGAGTAGCAGAGCAGGAAAACCGGAAATTACCGTATATCCGGATCGTAATAAACTTTCTGATGCCGGAATAACAATACAAGAACTTGCCGTATCGGTACGTGCAGCTATTGAAGGTATCGAATCTTCCAAATATCGTTTACGCGGAGATGAATATGATATTACATTAACTTTTACCGATGAATCTATTAATAGTAAAGATAAAGTTGCCAATATAACAATTGTTTCTAACCAAACGGGTAATTCTTATCGTTTATCGGAATTGGCGGATGTAAAATATACAAATGGTTTTACCAAAATTATTCATAGAGATAAATATACAACAATTTCATTTACGGGGTCTCCTGCAGAAGGATTTCCGCTTGGCGATGTAACAGGTGGATTACAAAAACGTTTTGATAAAATGGACTTACCTGCAGGTTACAGAATTGATTGGGGCGGTAATGTAAAGATGATGAATGAAATGGTTTCAGATATGTTATTTGCATTCGGTCTTGCAATTATTTTAACATATATGTTGTTAGCAGCAATGTTGGAAAGTTTTATTCAACCTATTTATATATTAGTTACAGTTCCCTTGGCAATGATCGGTGTATTTATAATAATGTTTTTAACTAATACGGCTTTTGGTATTACCGCATTAATGGGGGTAATTATGTTAATTGGTATTGTGGTTAATAATGCCATATTAATGCTTGATTATACCAACCAATTATTACGCGAAAAAGGGATGCATGCAAGAGAAGCATTAATTGAAGCATGTCCTACTAAACTAAAGCCGATATTAATGAGTACTTTGGCTATTATACTTGGAATGTTACCAATGGCTTTAGGCATTGGTGATGCAGGAGCAGAAATGCGAACACCTCTTGGAGTAGTTAGTATTGGGGGTTTAGTGGCTTCTACAGTTTTAACATTATATGTTTTACCTGCTTTTTATTTTGTCTTCCATAGAGATAAATAAATATTAATTTACATTTTAATAATAGGGGACAATTTTTTAGTTGTCCCCTATTTTTGTTTAAATACCTGTTAAAATTATATGAGAATAATGATGAAAAGCGATATTAAAAAATTTATTAATTTTGTTAATCGTTTATAGTTCGCTTTTTATTACCGGTAGCTAAATTATTGGAAAATGAACAAACCGAGTAATTAAAACGACTAAATAGATAATATAAAAAGAGCAATATTATGTCGGAAAGAACAAATGTGTGCCCGGTTGAATTATCGGGTTCGCTTGATAATAAGTTAAGGAAAATATTTCAAAATCCTAAAAAGATACTAAACGGCTTTTTGAGGGAGGGAATTAAAGTAGCGGATATAGGTTGTGGACCCGGTTTTTTTACAATCGAAATTGCTAAAATTGTTGGTAATAACGGTAAAGTTTATGCAGTAGATTTGCAAGAAGGAATGTTGCAAAAAGTAAAAGCCAAAATTAAAGATACTGAGTTACAAAATATTGTAGTACCAATAAAATGTGCGGAAGATAAAATTGAAATTCCCGAGGAAGTTGATTTTATGTTGGCATTTTTTATGGTTCACGAAGTGCCAGATAAACTAAAATTTTTTACGCAACTAAAAAGCTGCTTAAAAAAAAGGGGAAAGTTTTTAATTGTAGAGCCTAAACATTTTCATGTAAGTGTAGCAGATTTTGAAATTACTTTAAGTTATGCCAAGCAAGCAGGATTTAATATTTCATCGGGAATAAAAATGTTTTTAACTCAATCGGCAGTTCTTAGTTTGTAAAGCAAAATCATTTATTCGGCTGTTTTGGTTATATTTTTATCTTTATTTTCAACCTCTTCAATTTCTTTTAAAACTTTAAGTTTCTTTTCTTCAAGTTCTGAGAAATTTTTAAGTTGTATATCAAATAACTGCTTAATATTTTTTTCAAGTTCCATTCTCTTGTCGGTAATTGAAGTCAACTCGGATAAAGAAGTTGTTAAATCTTTATTAATTTGTAACTCTTTTTGTCTTAACAATTCAATATTATTTTCAATTCCTGTTTTTGTAGTGGTTAAATTATTAATAATATTAAGTAATGTATCTTTTTCAACCTCAAAAGCTTTTATTTTACTTTCTTTAATTATTAATTGTTCGTTAATTTCATTTAATTGTTTTTCTTTATTATTTAGGTCAATTTCTTTTTCAAGAATTAACTGTTTAGTTTGATTAAGTTTAACTTTAGCATCGTTAATATCGGAATTGTATAATTCTATTGTTTCGGTTAATGAATTTTCTATGCTTAAAACTGCTTGTTCTATTTTGTACTTTTTAGCCTCAATTTCTTCATATTTAGAAGTAATTTCCAAAATGTTGCTATTAAATTTATTCAGCTCCTGTTCCTTAGCTTCTATTTGTAACGTTAATAAACTATTCTTTTCTTCCAAGTTTTTTAGGATATTTTTATTGTCTTCAATTTCTTTATCAAGTTTTTCGGAATCTGAAATAAGTATAGCTTTATTTGTTTCGGCTTTAATAATATCATCGTTAAACTGAGTGATATTTTTTTTCATTTCAAATATATCATTAGCAACCAAATCACGTTTTCTTACATATTCTTCGTATAATGTATCTTTTTCCGAAAGTTGTTTTATTAATCCACTTAACGATTCTTCAATGTTTTGTCTAATTTCTTCGCTAACTAAAATCTTTTCATCCAAATCTTTTAATAGTTTTTTTCTTGAAACTTCTTCTTCGGAAAGTTTAATAATTGATTCGTTTAAGTATATTTCGGTATCTCTTTTTTTGTTTACGGATTTTTCCAACTCTTTAAGTTCATTATTTTTTAATTCTAATGCATTAGTTAATTCCTGGTTACTTTTTAATAATTGATCAAAGTCATCTTTAATAGAAGAATATTTATCATTAATTTCTTTATTTTCATCTCTTAAGTTATGGATGTTTTCGTTAAGGTTGGCAATTTCGGAAATTAGATAATCTTTTTCTTTAATATAATTTTCAATTGATTCAATTAATACTTGAAGCTCGTTCTGTTTCTCGGAAATTGATTTGGTTATCTCGTTTTCACCGCTTTCAAAACTTAAATACTCTTTACTCTTGTTTTCAATTTCTTGATTGATTAGATCTAAATTTTTTTTGGAGTCATTAATTTGTTGGTTAATATCTTCTTTGGCAATTTCTAACATACCTAATTCCGATTCCAAGCGGCTAACAGATGAAACTTTTTGGGTAATTTCTTCGTCTAAATCTTTTAGTTTGTTGGTTTGTTCAAATTCTTTTTGATTAAGATCGGAAATTTCTTTACGTGCAACTATAAGTTTAAATTCTAAGTCTTCTAAACTGGTATTAAAGGAAAGTGCTTTTTCAAGCTTTTGTTTCAATTCGTTATTTTCGTTAACTAATTGTTCAATTTCTTTTTTAGACGATAAAATACCCATAATTAATTCCTTTTTATTACTTGAAAAGCCTAAATTTTAAAGTTATTTAACAAATTAATATAATATATTTTATATAATAAATCAAAAAAAAATACTAAATTTAATTATGAAAACAGATTATAAACAAAATATTAAAGAAACCATTAAACTTGCCTTGCCAATTTCTATTGGACAGTTGGGGCATATTTTGATGGCGGTAACCGATACTATAATGGTGGGGCATTTAGGAGCTATGCAGTTGGCAGCGGCATCTGTTGCAAACGCGGTTTTTAGCACATTTATGATATTTGGTTTGGGGTTAAGTATCGCAATTACTCCCATTACGGCAGTTTATGTGGGTGCTAAAGATACTAACAAACTTAAAAGTTTATTATATACCTCATTAATAATTAATATGATTGCAGGTATAATTATTCTTTTAGCAATAATTTGGGGTAGTAATTACCTTGCTTATTTAAACCAACCAAAAGACGTAACAATATTAATGAAATCTTACTTTCAAGTAATAGGTATTTCTATATTACCTATTATGTTGTTTCAGTCTTATAAACAGTTTTTAGAAGGTTTATCGGATGTTAAATCGGCAATGTATATTAATTTGTTGGCAAATGTTGCCAATATTATTCTAAATTGGGTATTAATTTACGGAAAATTCGGTTTCCCCGCACTCGGTTTATTAGGTGCAGGTATTGCTACTTTGTTAACAAGAACAATAATGTCTATTTCGTTTTGGGGATATTTTCAATTCAACAATAAATATAAACAATTATTTGCTTCTTTGTCTTCAAGGTTATTTGAAAAAGCAATTACCAAGAAAATATTAAGCATCGGTTTGCCTTTGGCAGGTCAAATGGTAACAGAGGTGGCGGCGTTTTCCTTTATTGGAATTATGGTGGGCTGGATTGGTACCAACGAACTTGCCGCACACCAAATTGCTTTAAATATGGCTTCATCTACTTTTATGATAATGATTGGAATTAGCAGTGCCGGAACTGTTAGAGTAGGGAATGCTTTAGGCGAGAAAAATTTTAGTAAAGTTAAAGTTGCAGGATATACTGCAATTTCAATTTGCATTGCAATTATGTTTATATTTGGATTAGTTTTTGTGTTTCTTAATAATTATTTACCATATATTTATATACAAGATATAAATGTAATAAATATAACCGCAAAACTATTATTAATTGCTGCAGCTTTTCAAATATTTGACGGTTGGCAAGCTTCATCTGCAGGTGTGTTACGCGGACTTGGAGATGTAACTATTCCGGCAATAATTATTTTTATTGCATATTGGGTTATCGGTATTCCGTTAGGGTATTATTTAGCATTTACACTTAAATGGAGTGTTTACGGAATATGGGCAAGTGTTGTAATATCTTTAATTTTTGTTGCGGTCTTTTTGTTTTTTAGGTTTATTAAACTAGAAAAGAAATTGGAATTAAAGAAAGTTTAATAAAAAGCCGGCAATTATTTGCCGGCTAAAAAATATTAAAATATTTGAATATATTTTTACTTTAAAGATTCCTTACTTTTATCGGGGTAGTTCGGTACTTCCGGTTTTTTATTACCTGATTCTTTTATCTGTTGCAAAATTACTTCAATTGCTTTATCCAATTGTTCGTCAATTCCTTTAACTACGTTGCCCGGCATATTTACAACAACTATATCGGGGTCAACACCGTGTCCTTCAATTATCCATTTCCCCTCTGCAGTAAATTCACCAAATTGAGGAGGAGTACAAGTAGCTCCGTCAATTAATGTTTGGTGCGGTTCTATTCCTACAGCACCGCCCCATGTACGTGTACCTATTACTGTTCCTAATTTATGATGTTTCCAAGCTTCACTAAATAGTTCGCCATCGCTTCCGGTATCCATATTAATTAATAATATCAATTTGCCGTTAAATGCTCTTTCCATTGCATTTAATACTCCTCCTTCTCTCGGTTTTACAAATCCGTACGGTTTTCTTTCAAGTCTATCAATAATTTGTTTACTTGTAAAACCTCCTGTGTTATATCTTGCATCAATAATAAAACCGTCTTTATAATACTGAGGATAATATAATCGTGCAAATTCAATTAATCCGTTTTCCATCATACCGGGAATGTGAACATAACCGACTTTATCATTTGTTTTTTTACAAACGTATTCGGAATTATTTCTAATCCATTCTTTATATCTTAAATTAACTTCATTACTTATCGGTTTAATAAGACATGTTTTTGCACCTTCCAAAGTTGATTTGGAGTTGTAAGTTAATTCAACAATTTTATTGGCTTTGTTAATAAAATATTTATAAAAATTGTCGTTTTTGGCTATTTCAACACCATCAACTGCTAAAATATAATCGTCATCTTTTATCCCTAAACCGGGTTCATTTAACGGTGAGAAAGCATCTTCATCATTAACATCGGTTTTAATAATATGTTTAATTTTAGGATAACCGTTATCTAAAACAATATCAGCACCCAGTAACCCGCAATTAACCCTTGTACTTGTATTTAAATCACCGCCGTAAATATAAGTATGACCGGCATTAAGTTCTGAAATCATTTCACCGATTAAGTAATTTAAATCTTCTCTTGTACCGCAATAATTAACAAACTTGCGATATTTTTCTCCTACTTTCGTCCAATTTACACCGTGCATATTAGCATCATAAAACCAATCTCTTTCAATTCGCCATGCTTCATTAAATATTTGCATAAACTCTTCTAAGCGGTTTATTTGAATAGTTACGGCAGATAAATTGATTTTACCATCTCCTATTTTTGCCTTATCAATTCCGGTTAATCCGAATGTTTTTCCTGATTTGTATGCTAAAGTTGTTCCGTCAAAAGATACATGATATTGGCTTATTCCCGAAATTACTTGATTGGAACTTTGTTTTGTTATGGAATATTTATATAAATCTAAATTAGTTGCTTCATTTTTATCATCCACAAATTGATACTTTAAAAATTCCGGTTCATTTTTCTTTAAATATAAAAATCCATCATTTACTGCTTCCAATCTAAATAAATTTCCCGGTTCAATATCAATAGGAACTGTACGACTTTCAAAATTATCTGTTGTAATTATTACATTATCTTTTCTATTTTCTTTTGTATCTTTATAATTTAAGGAAAACGGAGATAAATCCCCTTCCTTTAAAATTACTAAATAAGGTTTCCCCATATTCATAAAAATGTGATTTTGGTCAACAAAATCCATAATAGGGTTAAAGGTTCTATTTGAAAGGAAATATAAATATTTACCGTCTTTACTAAAAGAAGGACTCCAATCTTGTGTTAGTGAAGAAGTAACCCGGTATTCTTTTTGTCTTTCAATTGAATAAATAAATATAGATTGGTATTGCGAGTTATCTAACTTAGCATAACAAATCCATTTACTATCAGGAGAAAACGAATAATCTCTAATTCCCCAATTATACCAACTATCGTCATAATCGGATTGACTTACAACAGTAATTTTCCCCGAATTTACGTCAACTAAGTTAAGTTTCATAAATTTATCATGAAATAATAAATACTTGCCGTCATTAGAAAATACGGGTTGCTCTCTAAAACCTTTTCCTCCTTTTGTAATTTGTTTCCATTCCCCCTTACCGTTAATATCGGTTAAATATAATTCTTCTTCACCGGTTTTATCGGAAAAGAAAGCAACAAATTTTCCATCCGGCGATACTGCAGGATTTTTCTCTCTGGAAGCAGAAGAACGAGTTAAATTATAACCGGCTTCATCTTCCTTTGCATAATTTATTATTTCACCTCTTATATCAATAATTAATCTTGAACCATCAACCGAAGGGGTAAAGTTACCTGTAAAGTTATCGGCTTTAATTATTGATGTAGAAGTAAATATTTTATCTGAATTAATAGTTACATTTACTTTTGTCGATTTTTCAGTAGCCAAATCAAGTATATATAATTCTTCGGCGTAGTTATAAATTATTCGGTCAATTCCTAATGAAGGAGTTTTAACGTCATAATCTTTGTAAAAAGTTACTTGTTTTGTTTCTTTGGTTTTAATATCGTATTTAAAAATATTAAGTGTTCCGTCTTTTCTGTCGCTTGTAAAGTATATAAAATTATTATACCACATAGGGTAGTTATCCGTGCCAATAAAATCGGTAATCGGTTTATAGTCAAGTTTTTCTAAATTACCTAACCAAATATCTTGGGCATCCCCGCCAATATGCCTTTTCCAAGTTGCGGTTTCTCGGCTGTTATAGTTGTAAACAATAGATTTTCCGTCCGGAGATAACGAAGCCAAACCGCCACGGTCAATCGGTAATTTTTCGGGCATTCCACCATCAACCGAAATTTTATAAAGCATTTGTGCTCTAAACGGATACTCGCGTGTTGAACGGAATAAAATATACTTACCGTCAGGGTACCAATCCACAACAATACTTGAAGATGGGTGATATGTTAAACGTTTTGGAGTTCCTCCTTCGGTATCCATTACATATACATCGTTACCACCGTCATAATTTGCGGTAAAAGCAATTTTTTTACCGTCAGGGCTAAACTTCGCAAAATTTTCGTTCCCCAATCCGTTTGTTATCCTTTTTGCGGTTCCTCCGTTTAATGGTACTAACCATAGATCGTTTTCATAGTTAAAAACTATACTTTCTTTACTAAGATCTGCATTTTTCATTAAATAGGGTTGTGCATGCGTTAAATTAATTGTAATTATACCAATAAATAGTACAATAAAAAGATTTTTCATATAATATCCTCGTAAAAATTAAAAAATATACTAACTATAATAGCGTATTTTATTTTGCTTTTCAATTAAAAAATATGTAACTTTTTACATAATAAACTTTAATTAGGTGCTGTGTTGAAATTTCCTGATAAAAACGAATTAATAAAACGTGAAAACGTTGGCAGTATCAAAAATCAATTTTCAACAATACTAAACAACAAATACTTATTTGAAATATTAAATGTTATTAATTTACCTGCAGTTATCTTAAATGATAAGCGACAAATTGTATATTCAAACCAAAAAGCAGCTTTTTATTATGGCGTTAACGTCGAAGATTTATTGGGAAAACGACATGGTGAGTGCCTTAATTGTGTAAATTCTAAAAACGGGTGCGGGGTTAGTGATGTTTGCGAGTTTTGCGGTGCATTTAATTCTATAATGGGAGCAATTATTGAGGGCTCTGCCAATGAACAAGAATGCAGAATACTATCAAAAACCGATGATAAAATAATTGCGTACGACTTAAATGTAAAATCTGCACCCATTACAATAGATAACACAACATTTTTAATAGTTATATTTGATGATATAAGTAACGAAAAGAGAAAAAAAACGTTAGAAAGAATATTTTTTCATGATGTATTAAATACAATAAACAGTATGAGCGGGCTTATTAATTATTTGGCAAGCAAAAAGATAGATGAAGAAACAGACGAAATTATGCACGATTTAACTGTGCTAACCAATCGATTAACTGATGAAGTATTAGAACAAAGAGATTTGATTGCAGCAGAAAACGGAGAATTAAAAATTAGATGTTCTGCAATTAATACCCAAAATTTAATAAAAGACTTAATAAAACAAGCTTCGTTTTTAATACCCAATAATAACCTAAAATTTATTATTTCGGAGAAAAACGAAGATGTTAATTTTGTTTCCGATAAAGTAATATTACAAAGAATTATATTTAATATGTTAAAAAATGCTGCTGAATCGGAAAATTTTACGGGTAATATTATTATCGGGTGTTATTTAATTTCTAATAACGATTTATTGTTTTTTGTGCAAAACAGCAAATATATTGAAGAAGAAACACAATTATTAATATTTCAACGAAATTTTTCTACCAAATCGATTACAAGAGGATTGGGTACATTTAGTATGAAATTACTTGCCGAAAATTATTTAGAAGGGAAAGTATTCTTTAAATCGGAAGTAAATTTTGGAACTACTTTTTACTTGCAACTACCGTTAAACAGAATAAAATGCGAGGAATTTAATGGATAACCTAACAACAAAATACGCACCGGCTTACAGATTAGAAAAAGAGTTAATAAACGAACAAAATAAATATGTTGAAAATAACCCTACAATTATTTCAATATTAAATGCCTTATCAATTGTTGCGGCTATTTTAAACGAAGAAAGACAAATAATTTATGCAAACAAAATTTTAATTAATATGCTGGGACTAAAAAATGCTGAAGATGTTTTATCGTTACGCCCTGGTGAAGCATTAAATTGTGTAAATAGCAAATTAGAAACCGGAGGTTGTGGAACATCGGAAAATTGCAGATATTGCGGAGCCGTAAATTCAATTTTAGAAAGTCAGATTACAGGCGAAAAAGTTACCAAAGAGTGTAGAATTACTGCAGATGACGGTAAAGAAAAAATTTATTATGATTTTTCGGTTACTTCTAATCCAATTAATATTGACGGTAAAAAATTTACGGTTCTTTCAGTAACCGATATTAGCGAGCAGAAACGTAAACGGGCATTAGAAAGGATATTTTTTCATGATATTATTAATACTGCAGGGGGCTTAAACGGATTTATTGATTACATGAAAGATATTGATGACCAAGAGGAATTAAGACAGACATTGGATGATATCAGTCAACTTAGTGCAAGACTTTTGGATGAGATTATTTCGCAAAGAGATTTAGCCTCGGCAGAAAACGGCGAACTTGCAGTTATTATGGGGCAAGTTAATTCAATAAAACTACTTAACAATGTAGTTAATAATATGAAATATCATCAAGTAAGCGAGGGTAAAAATATTATTATTGATAGTAATTCTGTTGATGTTAATTTTACTTCCGATAAACGACTTTTGGAAAGAGTATTACTAAATATGTTAAAAAATTCTGTTGAAGCTACAGAAAAGGGAGAAAATATTAACATAGGTGTTTTTGCACAAAAAGATAAAATTATATTTTATGTAAATAACCAAAAAGTAATACCGAGAGAAGTTGAGTTGCAAATATTTCAAAGATCTTTTTCTACAAAAGGCTTAGCGGCGATGCCGGTTCGGGTCTATCGTTCACCGAGTTTTCGTATC
>DAINPX010000009.1:0-22397 GCA_036743235.1 Melioribacteraceae bacterium | reverse complement strand
AACTTTAAGTTTTGCGTTATTTACAACTCTTTCGTTAAATACTAAAAATAGATTATTAAAAATAGCTTATTTTGTTCCTGCAGTAATAACAGGCATTTCTCGAATAGTGCATAATAAACATTGGCTAAGTGACGTCTTTTTAGGAGCGGCAGTAGGTTATTTTTCTGCTCATTTTGTTCATTCATTACATAATGATTCACCGGTTTATGAAACTGCTATTCCGCAACAGTCAAATTTAATTAATTTATCAGTTCCTTTATTTTAAAAAAGTGACTTTTAATTTAAGCGAAAAAATAGTATTTTAAATGCTATTTAAAAATATTTTGGCAACTTTATAACATGAGTATTGAAAAAGAAATAAACAAGAGGAAAACTTTTGCAATAATTAGTCACCCTGATGCGGGAAAAACAACACTTACCGAAAAGTTATTATTATATAGCGGGGCAATTAATATTGCAGGTGCTGTTAAATCTAATAAAATAACAAAAACAGCTACATCCGATTTTTTGGAAATAGAAAAGCAGAGGGGTATATCTGTAGCTACTTCAGTACTTTCTTTTTCTTATAACGGTTGCAAAATAAATTTATTGGATACACCGGGGCATAAAGATTTTGCCGAAGATACTTACCGAACACTAACAGCGGTGGATAGTGTTATTTTAGTAATTGATTGTGTTAAAGGTGTTGAAGAGCAAACTGAAAAATTAATGAACGTTTGCCGAATGCGCAACACTCCGGTAATAATATTTATAAACAAATTGGATAGAGAAGGAAGACCTCCTATTGAATTATTAGATGAAATTGAAGCGAAACTGGGTATAAACACAAGACCGATGACATGGCCGCTTGGAATAGGAGCTAGTTTTAAAGGAGTTTATAATATCTATAAAAATACATTTAATTTTTTCATTTCCAATAAACAAAAAGTTGAAGATGAAGTGCAAGTTTTTAACGGACTTGATGATCCTGATTTATACAATTTGTTTGGGAGTGAAGCAGAAAAGCTTAAAGATGATATTGAACTAATTGACGGAGTATATCATCCTTATGATGAAAAATTATATCAAGAAGGAGAATTATCTCCTGTGTTTTTTGGTAGTGCATTAAATAACTTTGGTATAAAAGAGTTGCTTGATACTTTTGTTACAATTGCCCCTGCACCTAAACCGCGATTAACTACAGAAGGAATGTTACAACCAACTACTGAAGAGTTTAGTGGATTTGTATTTAAAATACAAGCAAACTTAGACCCAAGACATAGAGATAGAATTGCATTTTTTAGAGTATGTAGCGGAAAATTTGAAAGGAATAAATTTTATCATCATGTTAGGTTAGATAGAGATATTAAATTTCCTAATCCGGCAAGTTTTATGGCGCAGAGTAAAAATTTAATTGAAGATGCTTTTCCCGGTGATGTTATCGGTTTATATGATAGTAATATATTTAAAATTGGTGATACATTAACAGAAGGCTCGAAATATATGTTTAAAGGAATTCCAAGATTTTCTCCTGAAATATTTAGAGAGCTGCGTAATACTGACCCATTTAAAACGAAACAATTAGAAAAGGGGATTAGTCAATTAACTGATGAAGGGCTTGCTCAATTATTTATTCACAGCTACGGAAATAGAAAAGTAATAGGAGTAGTTGGCGAACTACAATTTGACGTAATTAAATATAGGTTGTTACACGAGTTTGGTGCGAGTTGCGATTTTATTCCATACAATTCTTATCGGGCTTGTTGGGTACGTTTTAAAGATGAGTCGGATATTGAAGAACTTACAAGGTTGCGTTCAAATAGTTTGTTTTATGATAAAAACAAAAATTTGGTTTATATTGCAGAAACCGAGTTTTCATTAAATATGGCAAAGCAAAAAAATCCAAAAGCCGAATTTTTATTTAGTATTGAACATAACGATCAAACCGTTGAAATTGAGTTTTAATTAATAATAAAATTAATTATTTTTTACTTAAGCTTAATTAATAGATTACCAAAGTGTAAAATAAATATATTGCAATCTTTCCTCGTTTTTGAAGAAAGATTGTAATATTGATGAAATTGTGAATATTAAAAGATTAATTGTGGAGTAATAATTTGCTAAAAATTGATTTTGCTTATTATTTCGCAAATTCTTTCTGCGGCTTTTCCATCCCAAAGCGGAGGTACTGAACCTATTTTTAACTTTCCGTTTAACACTTTAAAAGTTACTTCTTTTGCTTTATTTAAATCATTTCCTAAAAGTTGGTTTGTTCCAAGTTCAACCGTAATAGGTCTCTCGGTAGAGGTTCTAAGCGTAATGCATTGTACACCTAAAAATGTAGATTCTTCTTGAATTCCACCGCTATCTGTAAGTATTAATTCGGCATTTTTAGTACACTTTAAAAAATCAATATAACCAATTGGGTCGGTTAGTATAATATTTTTATCAAGTTTGTTTTTAATACCAAAGGTATCAAGGTTTTTCATTGTTCTGGGATGAATAGGGAATAATACTTTTCGGATTTTAGCCACTTCATTGAATAAATCGAATAATTCTGTTAACTGATCTTTATCATCAACATTTGAAGGTCTATGCATAGTAACTAAAACATATTTGTCTTTATTAATCCCTAATTTTTGAAGTATATCAGAGCTATCTGCTTTTTGAAGATAATTTACCAGACTATCTATCATAACATTACCGGTAAAGAAAATTTTGTTCTTATTAATTCCTTCGTTTTTTAAGTTTTCTATTCCGCTTTTTTCAGTTACAAATAAATAATCGGCAATAGAATCAGTTAAAAGTCTATTAATTTCCTCAGGCATATCTCTATCAAAACTACGTAATCCGCTTTCAACATGTGCTGTTTTAATATGCAATTTAGCAGCCGTTAAAGTACATGCAATAGTAGAATTAACATCACCTACAACAATAACTAAGTCTGGTTTCTCGGCAAAAAGAACTTTCTCAAACTCAATCATAATTTTTCCTGTTTGCTCGGCGTGTGTACCCCCTCCAATTCCTAAATAAAAATGCGGTTTTGGTAATTCCAAATCTTCAAAAAATACTTTTGACATCTTTTCATCGTAATGTTGACCGGTATGACAAATTAAATGAGTAATTGAATCAGAGTATTTTTCGAAAGCTTTATGTATTGGGGCAATTTTCATAAAATTTGGACGAGCACCAACAACAGAAATTATTTTTTTCATGGTTATCCTTTGAACTGTTTAATAAATTACTGCCGGTAAAATTACCAAAATTTACCAGATTTAATTAGAAAAATACAAAAAATTTTATTAAGTTTGTATATTAAAAGTTAATTTAATTTGTTCCCTTCCTCAACTTATCCGAACGTTAAATAAACTACCAAAATTTTATATCAAATTATGGAGAAAAAATGGAAAGAGTAAAAAACGGAGATAAAATAGTTATTTCTTATATAGGTAAATTATCTGATGGTGAAATTTTTGACCAAACCGAGGGTGATGAAACTTTTGAATTTACCGTTGGTGCCGAAGAAGTAATTGAAGGCTTGGAAAAAGCTGTTATAGGTATGGCAGAAGGTGAAAAAAAGGTTGTGGCAATTGAACCCGAAGAAGCATACGGTGAAGTATTTGAAGATTTAATTATTGAATTACCTAAAGAAAGTGCTCCGGATAATATTGAATTGGAACTGGGTAATGTATATACTTTTCCTTTAGAAGGAGGAGAAAAACTTGATATGGAACTTGTTGAAATAGATGAAGAAGGTTATGTATTTGACGGAAATCATCCATTGGCAGGAGAAACTTTACATTTTGAAATAGAATTATTAAAAATTAATTAATTTCTAAATTTATTAGTTTAAGCCCTTATTTTTGATAGGGGCTTTTTTATTTTAAAGGTTCAAAATAAATAAATTTATTAGTATATTTAAAGTTTAAATATTAAATGGTAATAAATATGTCAGAAAAAATTATTGTTACTTCGGCACTTCCTTATGCAAATGGAAAAATTCATTTAGGACATTTAAGTGGTGCATATTTACCCGCAGATATTTATGTTCGGTATAAAAGATTAACCGGTGCAGATATTTTATATATCTGTGGTTCTGATGAGCATGGAGTTCCGATTACAATTACAGCAGATAAAGAAGGAAAAAAACCTAATGAAATTATTGATAGATATCATAATTTAAATAAAGAAGCTTTTGAAAGATTTGGTATGAGTTTTGATATTTATTCTCGCACAAGTACTCCATTACATCACGAAACAGCAAAAACTTTTTTCTTAAATTTTTATGAACAAGGATTATTGAACGAAAAAGTTTCTTTACAGTTTTATGATGAAAAAGCAAAAATGTTTTTACCTGATAGATATGTTGAAGGTACTTGCCCCAAATGTGGAAATGAAGAAGCCCGAAGCGATGAATGTGAAAATTGCGGTGCTTCTTACGATCAAAGTGAATTATTAAATCCAAAAAGCAAAATAAGTGGTGAAAAACCTATATTAAAGGAAACTACTCATTGGTATTTTCCACTTGGTAAGTTTCAAGAAAGACTTGAACAGTATGTTGAAAAGCAAAATAAACAATATGGTTGGAAAGATAATGTTTTGCAACAATGTAAAAGTTGGTTTAATGACGTATTAAAAGATAGAGCTATTACAAGAGATTTGGATTGGGGTGTTAAGGTTCCTTTAGAAAATGCAGACGGTAAAGTTTTATATGTTTGGTTTGAAGCTGTTTTGGGTTATATTTCTGCTACAAAAGAATTAAGTATTAACAAAGGAAATCCTGAATTATGGAAAGAGTATTGGCAAAATAAAGAAACCAAATATGTCGCTTTTATTGGCAAAGATAATATTGTTTTCCATACAATAATTTTTCCGGCTCTATTAATGGCATGGAATGATAGCGGGAAAGAAGAATATTTATTACCCGAAAATGTACCTGCGAATGAGTTTTTAAATTTTGAAGGGAAAAAATTCTCCAAATCTCGTAATTGGGGCATTGATGTAATAGATTTCTTGGACTTATTTCCTGCAGATTCTTTACGATATACTTTGGCAGCTAATTTACCCGAAAACAAAGATACTGATTTTTTTTGGAAGGAATTCCAAATGAGAAATAATAGTGAACTTGCCGATATTTTTGGCAATTTTGTTAATAGAACTTTAACCTTCACAAATAAACACTTTGAAGGAAAAGTTCCGGAGCTTGGAGATTTATCGGATGCCGATAAAGAGATGATATCTTTATTAAAGGACTATCCTAAAAGAGTTGCCGATCTTTTGGAGAAGTATAAAATAAAAGATGCAGTTTTTGAAGTTATGAATTTGGCACGTATTGCAAATAAGTATTTTAATGACCAAACGCCTTGGGTAACAATTAAAGCTGATAAAAAAAGGTGTGGTACAACATTAAATATTTGCATAAATATAATAAATACACTTTCCTTATTATTCTATCCCATAATACCATTTACTTCTGAAAAACTATTTAAAATATTAAACGTTAAACCAAAAAATTGGTTTGATAGCGGAAATTTAAATTTAACTACAGGTCATTGTTTTAACACTCCGGAAATATTATTTACTAAAATTGAAGATGAAAAGATAGAAGCTCAAAAAGTTGTAGAGGAAGTACAAACCGAGCCTAAAATTTCTTTTGAAGAATTTAGTAAAGTTGACTTAAGAATAGCTGAAATAATACATGCGGAAAATGTTAAAAAAAGTGAGAAACTTCTTAAACTAAACGTTAAAGTTGGTGAAACAAAACGGCAAATTGTTGCCGGAATTGCAAAAAGTTATAAACCGGAAGATTTAATTGGTAAAAAAGTTGTGATTGTTTTTAATTTGCAACCTGCAAAGCTATTCGGAATAGACTCGGAAGGGATGATTTTGGCAGTTGAAAATGAAGAAGGTAATTTAAACGTTATAAATGTGGATGAAAAAGTAAAAAGCGGTACAAAGGTTAAATAAAAGGAACTTTTTAACCTTAAGTATTTAAAATATAGGATATTACTGAAATATAATTTATTAATTCGGAGGCTAACTTATGAAATATTTCTCATTTCTGATTTCACTGTTTTTATTGTCATTAATTGTAATTTCTTGTGGTACGGAAAACAGCAAATTGGTTGTTGCAAATATTGCAGGTGAAGATGTTACTTTAAGCGATTTTGAAAAAGCTTATCAGAAAAATTCAGGTGAAACAACTGCTAATGTACCTGATTCTAATTCGATATTAAAATTTTGGAATTTGTATAAAAATTTTAGACTAAAATTAGCAGATGCTAAAGCAAAAGGTTATGATACAAATACCGATTTATTAAATGAATTGGAACAGTATAAACGAAAGGTCGGTGTTTCGTATATGTTAGAAAAACAGTTGCTTGAACCCGGAATTAAAGAAATTTACGACAAACGTAAAGTAGAATACCGCGTTAGCCATATTATGATTCGTATTGATACTCTTTCAAAAGAAGAAGCTAAAGCACCTGCATGGGAAGTAATTAATAAATATAAAGCCGGTGCAAAATTTGAAGATTTAGCAATTGAATATAGTGACGATACTTATTCTAAAAAATCCGGTGGTGATTTATATTATATAACATGGGGTCAAACATTACCGGAATTTGATGATGCCGTTTATAAAACCGAAGTTAATAATATTTACCCTGAACCTGTTGAAACTAGATTTGGATATCATGTAGTAAAAGTTACAAACAAACAAAATAGAAAATACCAAGTTAGAGTAAAACATATTTTATTGGATTTTGTTGATTCATTGGGTAATATAGATTCTTCATTAGCAAAAAGACAAATTGAAGATATTAGAAATCAAATTGTAACAAATAAAATTTCATTTGATGATGCTGCAATGAAATATAGCGAAGATAGAGGAAGTGCAAATAAAGGTGGTGACTTAGGATTTTTTGAAAGAAGAAGTATGATTCTTCCGTTTGATGAAACTTCGTTTAGTATGAAACCAAATGAATTATCTAATGTTGTTGAAACAAAATTCGGTTATCATTTAATTAAATTTATGGAAGAAAAACCTTATCCTACTTTTGAAGAAGAAAAATCTAATCTAAAAACGATGTATAAACGTTCATTATACGATGCTAAGTACAATGAATTAATAAATCAACTTAAGGATAAATACGCATATTCGAAAAATGAAGAAGGAATTAAATTTGTTGTTTCTAAGTTAGATAGCAATAAAATTAATAATGATTATTTTGAGAGTGATTTTAGAAAACAAGTTAACCAGACCTCATTGTTTACAATTGATAAAAACACTGTTGGTCTAGATAGTGTAATTGGTTACGTTATTAACGATCCAAAATTCCAAGGTAAATTAATTGATGAAAAAATATTAAACGATGCAGTTGATGAAACTTCTAAAAATGCATTATTAGAGCTTAAAGCACTAACTTTGGAATCTTCTGATCCTGATTTTGCACAATTAATGAAAGATTATAAACAAGGAATATATATATTTAAAATTCAAGAAGAAGAAATTTGGAATAACATTAAATTAGATAGTGCGAAATTAGTTGAATTTTATAACGGCACAAAAGAAAACTATAAATGGAAAGACGGAATAGATTTTAGCGAAATATTTACTAAAAAAGATAGTTTGATTAATGCGTATTACGATAAAATTTTACAAGGTGCTTCTTTCGATTCATTAGCTAAATTATATACTGAACGACCGGGATTTAAATTAAAATCCGGTGCTTATGGAATGGTAGATGTAGAAAATAATGAGATAGCTAAAAAAGCATATGAATTTAAAGTAGGAGAAATAACAAAACCCGTTCAAGTTAACGGTGGTTTTTCTATATTTAATGTCCATAAAAAACGTCCTGCCGGTTTAAAAACATATGAAGAAGCAAAAGCCGAGGTTGCAAGTTTATTCCAAGAAAGTGAAAGCAAACGACTTGAAAATGAGTATATTGAAAGACTAAATGTAAAGTATCCTGTTAAAAACTTTAAAGAAGATGTTCTACTTAAAGCATTTAAGACTGATAAATAAGCTTATTATTCTTTTTATTTTCGTTTTTTGTGGCTGTGCCGAAAAAAAAACTGAAAACAAAGTTGTTGCACAAGTAAACGATTCTAAATTAACCGAGGAAGAATTAGAACTCTTCCTCGGTAATAATAAAAACAAAAATAATACTCGTGAAGAGTTTATTAGAGATTGGATTGAAACAGAAGTTTTATACCTTGAAGCTAAGGAACAAGGAATAACCGATTTAAATGAGTATAAGACATATTTACAAAATTCACAAAAGGAATTAGCTGTTGGATTGTTAATAAAAAGAAATTTTGAAAACTATACAGAAAATATACAAGAAAGTGATTTAATTAGGTATTATAATAAAAACAAGTTAGATTTTAAATTAAGTTGTGATAGCTATTTAATTAGTTTAATAAAGTTTAATAATATTACTGAAGCTGAAAATTTTAGATTAAAAGTTGACGAAACAAATTGGAAGAGTGTTGTTGCTGAAAAAATTAGACTTAAAAAAGCAACAATTATAGTTGATGATAAAATGATAGAAGAGTATAATATTTTCCCTTCTATAATTAAAAATTATATTGAAGGAATGAATGAGAACGAAATAAGCGTTGTTATTAAAGTATCAGGTAATGAAGCTTATATCGCTAAGTTATATAAAAAATATTTTGCTAATGATATACCCGAATTTAAAGATATAAGAAATACAGTTGAATTTAGATATAGTAACGAGAGAAAACAATTAGCCTATAAATCTTTTTTAACTGATTTATATTCAAAATATGAAATTACTAAATAGGACATAAATGAAAACATTAAAATTATTAATTATAATATTATTATATAATACCATAATTTTTGCTCAGGAAACAATTGATAAGATAGCTGCAGTTGTTGATAACGAGATTATTTTGCTTTCTGAATTAAATTTACAAGTTAGTTATTTAGCAGCACAGCGTAATGTAAACCCAAAAGACCCTGTTATTCAAAAACAGGTTTTGAATGCAATGATAAATGAAAAACTTTTATATGCACAGGCTGAATTAGATTCGGTAACAGTTTCTGAAGATGAAATTGAACAGCAATTAGATGGTCAAATTAATTACTTCATTAATCAATACGGAAGTCGTGAACGTTTTGAACAATCATATGGAATGACAATTGACAAAATTCGTAGAGAATTACGAGACGATGTAAAAAAGAATGTTATGAGCCAAAAAGTAAAACAAAAGAAATTTGGGACAATGACGGTTTCGCGTCGCGAAGTTGAACAGTTTTTTGAGGAATATAGGGATTCATTAGGTATTATTCCTGAAAAATTTAATATAGCACATATTTTTATTAATCCTCAAAAAGGTGAAAGAGTAAAAAAAGCTGCTTACGATTTTGCAAAAAAACTTTTAGACTCGTTAAATAATGGTGCTAACTTTGGAGAGTTGGCAAAAAAATATAGTGATGACCCAGGTAGTGCTGCGCAAGGCGGTGACTTAGGTTATGTAAAGCGAGGTGTATTTTACCCTGAGTTTGAAGCTGCGGCATTCTCTTTAAAACCGGGAGAACTTTCAAATGTTGTTGAATCACCGGTTGGTTATCATATCATTCAACTAATTGAAAGAAGAGGAGAAGGAATAAATACACGACATATTTTAATAAAAGTAAAAAGTGACGATGAAAGTGATTTACAGGCTATTGAGTTTTTAAGCGATCTACGTGATAGTATTACCCGAAAAATTAATACTTTTGGCTATTATGCATTAAAATATAGTGATGATAAAGAAACTTCTCGCTTTAGCGGAGAATTGGGAAGTTTTGAAATCGGTCAGTTAGATGAAAGCTTGAAGGATGTAGTATTTAAAATGAAAGAAGGAGATATAAGTTATCCTAAACGTTTGGATTTAGACAAAAAAACATACGGATTTCATATAGTTAAATTAGTTAAAAGAATTTCCGAACATAAACCTACTTTGGAAACAGATTTTGATGA
The DNA here is from genome assembly GCA_036743235.1 of Melioribacteraceae bacterium. GTDB lineage: Bacteria > Bacteroidota > Ignavibacteria > Ignavibacteriales > Melioribacteraceae > JAEXOD01. The sequence goes on along the minus strand of DAINPX010000009.1, from coordinate 12,420 downwards.
ACTTAAAAAACTTGCCGAGTATAGTAAAAAAGAAAAACTATATAACTTGTGGTTAGAAGAATTAAGGAAAACAATATTTTGGGAAATAAAAATTTAAGGGAATGATTTGAGCAGTATTGATAACAATAAAGATATAAAATTAGCCGAAAGATTTAATAGTTCCGTAAAAAATATAAAAAATGAACTTGCAAAAGTTATTATCGGTCAAGATGAAATAGTTAATGATTTATTGGTCAGTTTGTTTGCAAAAGGACATTCTTTGCTAATTGGGGTTCCCGGTTTAGCAAAAACTTTAATAATAAAGACTTTGGCAGATGTTGTTGACCTCTCATTTAATAGAATACAATTTACGCCTGATTTAATGCCGAGCGATATTACCGGAACGGAGATTATTGAAGAAGACAAAGCAACCGGTAAACGTTCGTTTAGATATGTAAAAGGTCCAATATTTTCTAATATTATTTTAGCAGATGAAATAAACCGTACACCACCTAAAACACAATCTGCTTTATTAGAAGCCATGCAGGAACAAAAGGTTACGGCAGTAGGTAATGTTTACGAATTGCCTAATCCTTTTTTTGTTTTAGCAACTCAAAATCCGATTGAACAAGAGGGGACATACCCTTTACCCGAGGCTCAATTAGATAGATTCATGTTTAATCTTTGGCTTACATATCCTTCTGTAGCTCAAGAAAAAGAGATTATTAAAAGTACAACCAGCGAATATACTGCAAAATTAAATAAAGTAATTAATAAAGATGAAATAATTCTTTTTCAGGAATTAATTAGAAAAGTGCCTATTGCCGATAATGTTATTGAATATGCGGTTAATTTTGTTAATGCAACCAGAAAAGGGAGTATAGAAAAATTAACCAATTTAATAAATTGGGGGGCAGGTCCACGAGCAACTCAAAATCTTGTACTTGCAGCAAAAACTTATGCAATAATGAATGGAAGATTTACTCCTGTAATTGATGATATTAAAAAATTTCTTATACCTGTTTTACGACATAGAATTATACCAAGTTTTAATGCAGAAGCCGAAGGGATTAATTCTGTTGAAATTGTTAGAATGATTGAAAAATTGGTTTAAAACAAGAAGAACCGCTTGGGAGGCGGTTCTTTTTGCTAGGTAGTTTTATTATTAATGCATAAGGAAGGGCGAAACCAAATTAATGTTTTGTGAAATTAATTTGTTCATATCATAAGTAATGGTTACAACTTTTGTAGCCGAATCGTAAGTGAATTCATCCAAACCATATCCTGTTGGAATAAAAGCAGGCACATAAACAGAAGTTCCATATTCACCGGGGTTAATGCTTGGATTTGCATCTATTTGTGTTTGCATAACAGGTAGTCTGATTCCTAAATCACTCATTCTTCTTCCTTCACTAAAAAATATTTCTTGTCTTATTAAATACAATAGTTTATATAAATCGGTTGAGGTTATGGCAGAGTTTACTTGATCCGCTGTAACAGAAGTATTTGATATCGTTGCAATTTCTACAAAAGAATTATTGCGTTTTTTTATTAATCCGTTAATTCCTATTGAATTAGCATCAGCTTTAACAATACAATCATTATCATTTGGTCTGTCATTTCTTGGGTCTCTGTCTTTAAAGTTTTCTTTTGGTCTGCTTAATGCCAGATTAATTGCATCAATTAAATTTGCTTTTGCAGTACTCAAATTATTGTTAACTATAGCAATTTCGGCTAATATTAAATATGCTTCTTCTGACTTTAATGCCGGAATTGAAGTAATTTGAGTGGTATATTTTGGGTCTAAATAGTCTAACCTTGGTAAAGGTTGTAAATCGTGTAAATTTCTTGTAACAGTAAATGTATTTATAATATTATCTAAATTTACATCGTCATATTCTGTTAAAAGCAAATATTGTCCGTCTAAAGATAAAGCCTCGTTGGCATAACGTTCTGCATTAACTTTATCACCTAACTGTCTATAAGCTCGTGCCAAAGCGTAAGCACATTTAGTTGTGTTTTCTGTTGAACCATTTAATTCAATTGATTTTTTAAAATGGTCAACTCCTATTTGTAAAGCATCTTTCGCTTTAATCATGCCACCGTTTTCTTGTAAAGGAAATGCTGAAAAGTTTTCACTTAAAAGTAAAATTGCCATTCCCTTATAAAAATATACGGTTGCATAATCTTCGTGTGTTGCTTTGGAATCCTTTGGTAAAATTACTTCAAGACCAAAAAGAGCTTTTGCATGCAAAGTTTGAAGTCTAAAATATATCTCTCTGGTATCATCCAAGTCTGTTTCACTTGGTAAAATTGCCCAAGGATTATCAGCAATATTAGACAAAAATGTACTAGTATTATCATAATTATCCGAAACTAATTCGGTATATTTAATAGTTTGCATTAATGCGTTGGCAAAATCAAATTTTAATCCTGTAATTAAAGGCTCAGCTCCGCCTGTTGCATCTTGCAATAATTTCTCTTCGGTAATAGCAGGGTTATCCACTTCGGTAGGATCAATTAAATCACAAGCAGATAACAGACATATCGAAAATAATGCGAGTAATAAAAATTTATATTTTTTCATATTTTCACCTTTTATAAGTTTACATTAACACCAAAACGGAATTGTCTTGGAGCTGATAAATCACCAAAATTGTAACCACCTGTATTAGGACCGGAAGGTTGATAACCGTTTAACTCGGGGTCTGCATTAGTATCTACACCAAAAACCGCAACGTTTCTAACGCTTGCATTTAAAGTAACTCCTTTAAATATGTTTTCGGGTATTCTATAAATTAATGCAATTTCGCGTAACTTTATCCAGTCCGCATCTTCTAACCATACATTTGAAGCAGTTTGGAATGAATAACCATCAGGTACAATTGTCTGCGTATCTTCCGTGCCGTTAAAATATCTTAAAACGTTTTTAAGATTAACAAATTGATGACCAAAGGCAAATTCAGTTAAAGCACTAATTGTTAAGTTTTTAAATAAAGTTAAGTTTAATGAAAAACTACCGAAATTTGTAGGTAATGGATTTCCGACTAATTCGGTTTTATATGTTCCATCGCCTGTGGGTACATTCACTTGAAATACACCTACAGGGTAACCTTCTTCAACTCTTCTGGGTAAAAAAGTAAACGAAGCAAGGCTAAAGGGGGATGATCCGCCTAAACTGATTACTTTATTTTCTAAAGTAGAATATGAAATTTTTGTATCCAAAGATATATTTTCTTCTTGAATTATTTGAGCAAATAATGACAGCTCAATTCCCTTATTTTCAATTTTACCAACATTAGTTAATTGTGTATTAAACCCGCTCGCAGGATCTTTAGGTACTAAAAACAATGCATCCCTGGTTAATTGGTTAAAATAGTTTACTTCTAATGAAACTCTATCGTTAAATAATCCTAAATCAAACCCCACATCAATAGATGATGTTTTTTCGGGTTTTAATTCATCATTACCGGGGTTACCGCCCGGATTAAATGTAATACCTGTACTACCTAAAAATGCTTGTGCTCCATAACTTCTATCTCTTGTAAAAGGAGTAGGGAAGTTACCGGTTAATCCCCAAGCTCCGCGAAGTTTTAAGCTTGAGATTGCTACTCTTAAAATGTCAGGAAAGAAGGGCTCTTGCGAAACTAAATATGCTACGCCTGCTTTAGGATAAAATTGCATACCGATAGCATCACCAAAGGTTGAATTACCGTCCAATCTAAATCCCAAGTCAAAAAATAATTTATCATAAACACTAATTTGATCACTTAAGAAAAATCCGCCGTTAAATAATTGTCTTGAACTTTCAAGTGCAGATATAACAGACGCATTATCAAAATCCTCAGTCCCGGGAATCGAAAAACCTTCCCCTTTGGCATATTCTTCTCTGTCATCAACTCTAAATCCTTGAAGACCAAAATTTAATGTTTGTTCAATATTATAAAGCTTAGGTAATATTAATGTACCGGTGTAAGAAATAGTTATTGTCTGATATTCTCTATCTGCTCTTTCCAACCAACCGTTTTCTGTTCCAAAAAAATCACCAATACCTTTTGAAACAAATATCCTTTCTTCGTTTTTACGATAATCTGTACCTACAGTAAATTTATTAGTCCAAAACTTATAAGGAGAATAATCAAAATTGACAGCTATTCTGAATCTATCTACATCATCATTAATTTTGGGCGTTAACATAATTTTTAATAACGAGTCTCGTTCTCCATCTGTATATCCGATATCATAAGTACCGCTTTCAAAATCTGAGAAAGGAGAACCTGAAGTATTGTTGTTAAAAATTCTATTGAATTTATTTTTAGTATAACTTGCCGAAATTTCAAGGTTCATTTCGGGAGTTAATACCACTCTAAAACCGGTATTTAAGTTATAATTTTTATTGTTATTTTGGTCTTCTTTAATTACGCCGTTATTTTGAAACATTTGGGTACTTAAGTTATAAGTAAAAGCAGAACTTCCGCCTGTAACGGCAGCTTTATAACTTTGGTAATATCCGCTTTGAAATAAATTGTTTTTAGCAAAATCACTTGACATGAATTTCTTTTCGGCTTCATCAAAACCACTTGTAAAATTAAAAGACCATTTCGGAATACCGGGAACACCTTTTTTAGTAAAAATTTGAATAACACCGTTTGAAGCTTCCGAGCCGTATAAAGTAGATGCAGCTCCGCCTTTAATTACTTCAACTCTGTCAATTTCACCAACTACTAAGTCGGCTAATGCAGAAGACTCGGCTCCCCCGGTATCAAGTCTTAATCTAAAAGCGTCATTATTATCAACACGTACACCGTCAATATAAATTACCGGTGTTGTTGAAGTTACAGTACTTTTTACACCCCTTGTAGAAACACGTCCGCTTGTACCCGGCATACCTGAAGAGTTAAATGAGTTTAAACCAGGAACTCGACCTTGTAACAATTGGTCAACAGATTCGATAGGTACATACTTAATATCTTCGGATTTGATTGACTCTACATTTGCCGTCAATTTTTTTCTTTCAATTGCCGAACCTTGTCCCGTTACAATCAATTCGGATAACATTAAAGTTGTCGGTTGTAAATCGATATTTAATGTTAACATTTTATTTGGTTCAATAATGATATCTCTCTTGGTCTCTTTATAGCCGACATAACTAACGGTAATGGTATAATTTCCGGAGGGAATATTGTCAATTCGATATTCTCCATATAAGTTTGTTGAAGCTCCTAAATCGATAGCGGAAATAAATATATTCGCTCCAATTAGTTCATCATTATTTTTTGAATCGATAACTTTACCTTTAATCGATCCTTTTGCTTCTTGAGCTATTGTCGGATTTAAGATTGCATTTAGGAGCAAAATAAACCCGGATAAGCAGAAAAAGACAAAAAATGCTTTTGTTTGTTGTGAATACATGATTGCTCCTATTATTTATTGAGTAGATTATGTTTTGCAATTATACACTTGCAAAAAACGTTTATTTTAGAAGCAATTACAACAACACATAAATGTGGTTTTTTATATAAAATTTAAATATTATATGCAAAAAACTGCATGATTATGCAGCTATCTGATAATTGGCGGTAATTTAAAAATTAAAACTTTAAAATTAGAGATTAAATTAATCCTTTACGTATTGCTTTGGAAACAGCTTCGGATTGAGAATGGACATGAAGTTTTTTATAGATATTTCGAATATGGTGTCTTACTGTATCTATACTTATAAATAATGAATCGGCAATGCCTTGATAGTTATTACCTTCTGCTAAAGCGGCAAGAACTTCCTTCTCTCTTTGACTTAGGTCAAATTCAGATTCAATATTTGCCAAGTTACTATTGTGATGAAAAACGGTAATAACTTTACGAGCAATTTGAGCACTCATGGGGGAACCACCTTCATAAGCTTCTTTTATTGATTCAAGTAATCTAAGCGGAGGAGTTTTTTTTACCAAATAACCGCAAGCTCCGGCGCATAATGCATCAAAAACAACACTATTTTCTTGATAGACAGTAAGCATTAAAATGTTAATATCCGGATTAATTTGTATCGCTCTTTTTACGCCTTCAATTCCGCTAATTCCGGGTAGTCCGATATCCATTAAAACCACATCAGGGTTTAATTCGGTCAATTTTTCAAGGAAGGGTTCACACCTTTCAAACGTGCCTATACATTTATAACCCGGTGTTCCGCTTATTAATGCAGATAATCCTTCTCTAATAGTATTATTATCTTCAATTATAGTAACATTTATCATAAATTTCTCGCAATTATTTTAACTATTTTATCTTTCCTATAAAAGTAACTTCTGTGCCCTTATTTATATCCGATTTAATATTTATTCTTCCGTCTATAAGTTTTGCACGTTTCTGTAAATTAAACAAACCGTTTCCTAATGAATTTTCAGAAATTGTAAATCCTATCCCATTATCCGAAATAGAAAAATATAAATAATTGTTTTTATAATTAACATCAAGGAAAATTTTTGTGCATTTACTATGTTTTAAAGCATTATTAAGGGTTTCTTTAAAAATTAAGTACAAGTTTTGTTTAAACTCCATGCTAAGTTTTATATCTTTTATTTTATCAACATTTTGCGTGATAAATGAAATTCCTTTATAAGAATAAATATCGCCATATGAATCTCTTAATCTTACTATTAAATCGTGTAAAGTATCTTTTGAAGGATTAACGACCCATACGATATCACTCATAGAATCAATTACATTTCTGGCAGTATCGCTAATTTTATTTAATAGACTAAATATTTCCGGATCTCCTTTCCCTGAACGTGCAGCAGCTAGTTCACTTAAAATAGAAATTTCCGTTAAGCTGCTTCCAATATTATCGTGCAAATCGGCAGCAAGCTTGGCTTTTAATCTTTCGACTGCTAAAATGCTTTTAAAACGGATATAAAATGTAATATATAGTAAAAATATTGCTAATAAAACTAACAAAGAAATGAACCACCAGGTTTTCCAGAAAGGAGCAAGAATAGTGATTTTTAAATAAGTTCCTTTTTTATTCCAATATCCATCACTGTTTGTTCCGCTAACTCTAAAAATATACTCACCTGGCGATAAGTTTGTGAATGTTGCGATGCGATTTTTTGCATCTGTATAAATCCAATTTTTTGTAAAATTTTCAAGAATAAATTTATATTTATTTTTTGCAGGATTTGTAAAATCCAGCGAGGCAAATTCTATTGAAATATAATTTTGGTCGTATTCCAAAGTAATTTTTTTATTACCAAAATTAATAGGGTTACCTAAAATTTTTACATTAACAATTTCGATATTTGGTATAAATTTATTTTCTTTAATATAGTGAGGATGGAAATAATTTAGACCCGAAACTCCTCCAAAATACATTTTTCCGCTTTTTGTTTTAAAATAGGCGTTCCCGCTAAATTCCAATGCCTGTAATCCGTCATTTATATCGTAAGTAGCAGCACGGTAGGTACTAGGATTAAACTTAATGATTCCGTTATCGGTACTTAACCATAAATTATTAATTTCATCTTCCAATATTCCGTAAACAACAGCTATATCAACCCCAGTAGATTTAATGTATCGCGTAAATTTTCCGGTTAAAACATCAAACTTATTTAAACCTCCGCCAAAAGTACCAATCCAAATATCATTTAAACTGCTTTTATAAATACTTAAAATTCTATTTTCGCTAATGGTTGAATTATCTTTTGGATTTGATTTATAATTAACTACTTTATTTGTGTAAGAGTTATAATATGTCAAACCTCCGCCAAAAGTACCAATCAAATATTCATTATTAGATATTTTACTGAAAGAATATACCCTTTTGTCTTTTAATAAATCTTTATTATTATCTAAAAGATCTTCAAATTTAAGAGAATAGATAGAATTTTTATTTATTTTACATTTGGTAACTCCTCCTCCGTAACATACAAGGTAACAAATAGTATCGGCATCAAACTCAATTCTAAGAATTTGGTTTGAAGGTAGAGAATAAAAGTCTTTATTAATACTTTTGTAATTAATAATTTTTCCTGTTTTGTTTTCAATAATATTAAGTCCGCCTGAAAATGTGCCTATCCAAAGGTTGCCATATTTATCTTTATTAATTGCCCTAATGTTATTATCCGAAAGTGATGAATTATCTTTTGTTAAGAATTTAATTGTATTTCTTTTTTTATCAATAATGTTCAGTCCGCCTCTAAATGTACCAACATAAAGCAATTCTTCATCATCTTCAAAAATAGACCAGACCGTATCATCATTAAGGGAAATATTTCCAAAACTTTCGCGGCTTATTAAATCAAACTTATTATTTAAACTAATTACTTGTGTAGCACCTTTACTTAAATGGTGACCTATCCATAAAATATTAGTCTTATCTACTAACAAGGCAATTACTTCGTCACTGGGTAATGAACTTTTATCTCCCTTAATATGGTAATAATTTTGGATTGTGAAAAAATCCCAATTTTTAAGTCGAAATAAACCGTTTCCAAAACTTCCAATCCAAATATTACCAAATTTATCTTCGGCAATGCTCATAATACTAACAAAAGGTTTGGTTGTTTTTGGTATATTTATATTATTTATTAAATAATAATTATTATTGGTTAAATTTATATATTGCAAAGGATATAAATAGGGAGATATAAATAATTTATTTTCATTATTAATGTGCAATGTTAAAATATTGTTTGATAAAATAGCGGAATTTTGAGAATTAATATTAAAAATACTATTATTTTTTGTATTATAACAAAACAATCCGTTTCCTAAAGTTGCAATCCATATTAAATCTTTATCAACTATTATATCCGTAATTTTATGGAGAAGATGGTCTAACTCGGTGTTAATTCTATCAACTTTTAAAAAATTTGAATTTTGATCATATTTAAGGCGAAATAATCCTATTCCCCAAGTACCGACCCACAAAGATTGATTTTTATCTTCAACAATTGATATTATTGCAGTATTTGTTGTACGAGAAAAATTGGAAATAGGGTAATCCACAATTTCGATTGGGGCATTTAATATGCTTTTATCAACATATTTTTTAAGGTCGAAATTTGTAAAGTTATTTAATTTATTATTAAACAAATTTAACTCTCCGCCTAACACGCCTGCCCATAAATTGCCGGCTTGGTCTTCAAACAGAGAGGTAATGGTATTATCGGTTATGCTATTGTAATCATTATGATCGTTTTTGAATATTGTAAGATTATAACCGTCATATTTGTTCAAACCGTCTGCAGTGCCAAACCAAATATATCCCGTTTTATCTTGTTGTAAACAAATTACAGAACTTTGCGATAACCCTTCATCAATTTTAAGAGACTTAAATAATAATCCCGTACCTTGAGGGTAAACAATAGAAAAACTAAAAATTAGTAAATAAAATATTTGTTTTAATAAGTTCATTTACAATAATACTAATTTTTATTGAAAGGATTATTTTTTTTAATTTGCTCTTTTACTTTATTTAAAAGTTTTTTTGCCCAGAGAAATTCTGTAGCAAGAATTGATAACCCGATAGGAATTACAATAAAAGCAGGTCCGGGAAGAACTACTAAAAATAACCCAATTATTAAAATAGTAAAACCGATTATCGCAATAAATACTTTTCTAAATTGTTTTATTGTTTTTATCAACATTAATTATTCTACCTTATAATTAAAATTATTCGCCTTGACCCAAAGAAAATCCTTTTTCACCATCAAATAAGTATAAGTTTTCTATCTTAATAAACTCAATGTTATTAGACGTAAGCGAACCTAATAAGTTCATAATATCAATAGGGGATATTACTTTTAATTCGGTTACTTTACCTTTTAATTCTTCATTAAATTTTGAGACAAATCTGCAACGCCAATGATCTGTACAATAAGTTTCCGGAATTCCGTTTGGAAATACTTTAACACCTCTATTAGTAATTAATCTTAACTGTAAATTTCCGGTATCAATTGAATTTAATAAATTACCTAATACTTCAGGATTTCTATCATTTTCATCCCAGCTTAAAAAAACATCAACTCCAACCAATTCCTTATTCTGTTTTACCGTCTCTTTTATTTTTACTTTAATAGACTTCTTTTCGGAATCTGCAAAATTAGCGTGAAAAATATTATCGGATTTTTTACCAATTCTTTTAATTATCTCTTCCGAAAATTCAAAAGTACTAACTAGTTTTTTTGATAATCCTACCTTGTAAATATCGGCAGTATGATAACCTTCTTCTAAGGTTAATAGCCAAGCATTTTGTATTTTATCGGCTATTTCGGGCTGACCGATATGAACTAACATCATAACTGCAGCATTTAACAACCCTGAAGGATTAGCAATTCCTTTACCGGCAATATCCGGAGCACTACCATGAATGGCTTCAAACATTGCACAAGTTTCACCGACATTTGCCGAACTACCTAAGCCAACAGAACCGGCAACTAAAGCGGCAATATCCGATATAATATCACCATATAGATTTAATGTTACTATAACGTCTAAGTCTTCTGGTCTTGCAGCAACAAGTGCCGAACCTATGTCAATAATTTTATGTTCACTAGGAATGTCAGGGTACTCTTGAGATATTTCTCTGAAAATTTTATGAAAAAGTCCGTCTGTTTGTTTCATGATGTTATCTTTTGTCATGCAGGTTACATGTTTACGACCGTAAACTTTTGCATATTCAAAAGCATATCTTACAATTCGTTCACTTCCGGGGCGAGATATTATTTTTAAACATTGAACAACTTCATCAGTTTGCCTATGTTCAATACCGGAATATAAATCTTCTTCATTTTCTCTAATAATTACAACATCCATTTTAGGAAAAAGAGTGGGAACATATGGGCTAAAAGCTTTTATTGGTCTAACATTTGCAAAAAGACCTAAAGATTTACGAATAGTTACATTTAAGCTTTTATATCCTCCGCCACGGGGAGTTGTTATTGGTGCTTTTAAAAAAACTTTATTTTTCCTTAAAATATCCCACGAATCATCCGAAATTCCGGAAGTATAACCTTTTAAGTATAAATTTTCACCTATCTCAATTTCATCATAAATAAGTTTTGCACCGGCGGCATCAAGTATGTCCAAAGTTGCCTTCATAATGTTTGGTCCAATACCGTCACCTCTGGCAATAGTAATTCTTGTTTTATTTTCCATGTTGTTCCTTTTTTATAGTAAAATAAATATTTTTATTCTAAAAAACAAAAAAATTCCTTATATTTCATAAATATTAATTATTGGTACTAAATATGTCAATGAATGTAGAAAATTCAAATAATCAAAAAATAAACACTCGCTGGTATTCAAAATCGATTTCAGAAATATTAAAATATTTTGATACTTCTTTAATAGGACTATCTGAAAACAAAATAAATGACCTAAATAAAAAATATGGGTTTAATGAAATTATAAACGAAAAAAAAGAGTCAATAATTCAATTATTTATTGAACAATTTAAAAGTTTATTAATTATTATTCTTATTGTTGCTGCAGCAGTATCGGCTTTAATAGATCAACCGGTTGAAGCAATAGCAATTATTATTATTGTTGTTTTGGCAGGAGTTTTAGGATTTATCCAAGAATTTCAAGCAGGCAAGGCAATAGAATCGTTAAAGCAGATGGCAGCACCACATGCCACAGTAATTAGAGACGGAGAAGAAAAAGTTGTTTTTGCTAAAGAATTGATTCCCGGAGATATTGTTGTTTTAAACACCGGTGATAAAGTACCGGCTGATTGTAGAGTAATAGAGTCTTATAACCTAAAAACAGATGAAGCTTCATTAACGGGTGAATCAACACCTATTGAAAAACATGAAGGAATTTTAGAAGATAAGATTACTCCTTTAGGTGATCAGTTTAATATGCTTTTTATGGGAACTTCAATACTTTACGGTAGGGGAAAAGGAATAGTGATTGCAACTGGGATGTTTACCGAGTTTGGAAAAATTGCTTACCTTTTGCAAAATACCGAAAATAGAAAAACTCCATTGCAAATAAATCTAAATCAATTAGGTAGAAGTATTGGTATATATGCTTTAATAATTGCCGGGGTTATGAGCTTAGTAGGTTTTTTAAATGGAAACGAAATAATTGAGATGTTTATTTGGGGTGTGGCTATTGCTGTTGCAATAATTCCAGAAGCTTTACCTGCCGTTGTTACAATTAGTATTGCTTTAGGGGTTAGAAGAATGGTTAAAAGAAAGGCATTAATTAGAAAATTACCGGCAGTAGAAACGTTAGGTGCAACCAATATAATTTGCTCAGATAAAACCGGCACATTAACTCAAGACGAGATGACAATTAGAAAGATTTATACTAAAGATATAACTATTGATGTCTCAGGAGTTGGATATAATCCGAAAGGAGAATTTACTATTGCAGGTGATATTATTATTTCCGCAAATGAATCCGAATTATTGGAAATACTTAAGTTTGGTGCTTTATGTT
>DAINPX010000008.1:20864-22925 GCA_036743235.1 Melioribacteraceae bacterium | reverse complement strand
GAACAAATAGTTTATTCTCTGTCTAAAGGCGAAGTTGGGTTAAGGGGTGAAATTCTTAGAACAAAAAGAGAAATTGTTTATAACTATTATTATTTGGCACAAGTAAAAAAGCTAAACGAAATGTTAAGAACCATTGAAGAGATAAAAGCGATGAGAAAGGATTAATCGCGATGCCGTTTTCCCAAAAACACCGAATTAACGGGTTTAATCCTTTTTATAAACACCTTATAAATTATCGTAACGCATGTAACAATAATAAAGATATAAACAAATGAAAGTAACATTTTTAACTCTTAAATAACTTAATAGGAAATTACAAAATAAAATGGCGGAAATCAAGTTAAAATTAGTTATTGACGGTAAAGAAGCGATTGCAACGTTAGATTTAACGCAGAAGGAAATAAATGAGCTTACCGGTGGATTCACAAAAGCCAAAGAATCGGCAAAAGGATTCTCCGATAATGTAAATGATTCCTTGTCAATCGCTCGTAATTCCATACAAGGGTTAAAAGAAGTGTTTAGCGTTTTTCAAAGTATGTTTGCAAAACCAATATCGGCAGCAATTGATATTGAACAAACCGAAACATCTTTTAACGTGCTGATTGGGAACACCGAAAAAGCAAAAGCATTTTTGGAAGATTTGAAAGAGTACGGAGCTAAAACACCTTTTACTTTGCCACATTTAACCGAAGCAGCCCAAACAATGCTTGGCTTTGGGATAACGGTACAAGATACAAGCAACTACATTAAAATGCTTGGCGATATTTCAGGTGGGAACGCTCAAAAATTACAATCTCTTTCGCTTGCATTTTCGCAAATACAAAGCACCGGCAGGCTTATGGGGCAAGACCTTTTACAGCTTATTAATGGAGGTTTTAATCCATTAAAAGTAATGTCTGAACAGACCGGTAAAAGCATGGCACAGCTAAAAAAAGACATGGAAGAGGGGCGTATATCAGCCGATGACGTAACAAAAGCAATGCAGTCAGCCACTCAAGAAGGTGGTTTATACTACGGGATGATGGACAAACAAAGCCAAACATTGGGCGGGCAACTAAGTAATTTGGAAGATAGTTTTATCAAAGTTCAACAAAGTATTGGGGCTGTTGTAGGTCAAGCAATGCAACCATTAATATATGTTATACAAAGGGTTACGGACGGTTTAACAAACTTCAGCCCCGTTTTAACCGGCATAGTTGGAACAGTAGGCACTTTTACCGCTGCTTTAGTAGTTTTGCACACAACGGGAATGCTTAAGTCGATACAATCGTTACTGGCTATCCGAATTAGTATCGCTTCGCTTATCCCCTCAATGGTAACTACTACCGTAACAACTACCGCAAGTGCCGGAGCTTATGCAGGCTTTACCGCTGCTGTTTCATCGGCAACTGTAGCTGTTAAAGGCTTTTTGGCAAGCAACCCTATCGGCTGGGCAATACTCGGTATTACGGCAATTTGGGGTATTGTTGAAGCTATTGATTTGTTTAGCGAAAAAACTGACGAAGCCAAAGAAAAACAAAAACAATACCTTGACGGATTGAGCTATGCCAAACTTAAAGACGAATACCAACAACTGGGAACGCTACAGCAAAATACCGCATCACGAATATATCAATTGCAATCCGAAATTAACGGTTTACAAAATTCTGATGTCAGGGGGAAAGAACAGGCAAGCCAAATAACCGAGAAGATTAAAGAAAAGCAGTCGGAAATAAAAGACCTTCAGCATACTATTAATAACCTTAGCGATTATTCTTTACAGGTACGTAGTAAACTGCTTGAAAAAGAAAAAGAAATGACTGCAGAAATTGAACGACAAGTACAGTCAATAGATAACAGATTGGAGAAGCTTGGGAAATCCGACAAAGACCAAAAACTAATAGACCTAAAAAAACAATACGACAGTGACAAAGCCGTTTTGGAATTGGCAAAAGTAGGTAAAGACAAATTAAAGCAATTGGATGAATGGTATCAAGCCGAAAAAGACAAAATAAATGCCGATGAAATTCGCAAAAACAAAGAAAAAAATGACAGGCTTGTCCAACAGGAAAAACAAAAAAA
>DAINPX010000008.1:0-20764 GCA_036743235.1 Melioribacteraceae bacterium | reverse complement strand
AAAAAAATGACAGGCTTGTCCAACAGGAAAAACAAAAAAACGAGCAAATTGCTCAAGTGTTGCAGGAGCTGGAACTTGAAAAAGGGAACGACTTAGAAGACGAACTTAATAAGCTTGATAATTGGTATATGGACAAATACGAAGTTATTAAGAACAACGAAGAAGCGCTAAATGAATTACGACAAATTTATGCAGATAAACAACAAGCTATAATGAGTACGGCTTATTTACTGCCGATACCAAAAGATGCACCCGAACCAAAAGAACTTAGTACTCCGGAGGGCATGGGCGAAGTTGGTGACATTAACTCATATAAAAAGCTATCTCCCGAAGAAGAGGTGAAAGCATGGAAAGAAGCAGAATTTGAGAAGGTAAGCCTGTATGCAAATGCGGCAGATATGCGTATTTCAATAGAGGAGGAAGCAGGCAGACGCCTTGCCGAAATAGAAGAGCAGACACAGCAGGCAAAACAGCAAGCAATAATGAGTTCATTAAGCTTCATAGCTCAAGGAATTGGCAAACATACAGCACTTGGCAAAGCTGCAGCCGTAGCAATGGCGTATATGAACACAAGCGAAGCAGTTACAAAAGCACTTACGGCGGGTCCAATACTCGGTCCCATATTGGCGGGTATTATCGGAGCTATGGGGGCTGTACAAATCGGCAAAATATTATCCACACAAACACCCGGATATGCTCTTGGCGGACGTCTGGAACAAGGCAAAAGCGGTTATATAGAGGGCTACCATAACGAAATAATAGCCCCCGAGCGCACTTTTGTTGATATAATGCGAACTGAATTAATACCAAAAGTGGTTACGTCTTCCCCCGTAATTCAAAACGACAACATGGAAAAACTGTTTGAAAGACAATTACAAAAGCTCGATAACTGGCAAAGCAGCCTTACATTTAAACTCGAAAGAGGCGATTTATATTCAAGTTGGGAACAAGAACAAAACTTTAGAACGAGGCATGCAACATGAGAACCTTCACAAGCGAAAACATAAATGGCGATTATGTGCGAATTGTTATACCGGAAATGCCACCAAATCCATTTTCTGATGATGTTATTGTGAATACTAAACGAGTAAGCATTAGTTACGGGGCTGATAATATCGATAACGAGAGTATTTTTTTCCCCTCTAATGTTAAAGTAGAATTTCATACAACTGAGAATATATTAGAATACCTTTATGATCCAAACGTTAATATATCTGTTTATCAAAGAGATAATTTAATATTTTTTGGCTACTTGGATGTTGAGGATATTAACTATAGCATTGCAAAAAACATTTATAAACTCACATTTATTGATAAATCAAAAGTATTAAAAAGCGTTACTTACGATGCAATAGAGTGGGGTGGTTTATACAACCAAGTTGTGTATATTGAAGAAATCCTATCGAGGATCACAAACGAAATAGACTATGATATTGAACTTTTAGGTGCTAATACTATTAAAGCCGTAACGGATACTTACGAGGGATCAAATTTATACGAAGCTCCTTTCCAATATTTTGGTACATATCCCTCTTATTTTTTTGACGGAACTTACGAAACACTTTGGGATGTGTTGGTTGCCATTTTAAGCAGTTTTGGACTTGTAGGCTACTTTTACGCCGATAAATTTAAAGTCCAGCCAAGATTTTACGGCGAAAGTACGACAATAGGATTAGAGAAACAAACCCCAAACACAGAAGTACAATTTATTGGAGGATATGATTTTATTGAGTGCGATATAAGAACCGGTTCAGTTGGTACAAGGGTTACGTATGATTACGACTACAGAGAAGACCCGTCTAAAGACCCCCTAAAAAAGATAACCTATAAATATGAAGTACCCGGAGGAGAACACCCGCCCGCCGGTAGTTTAGTCAGTTTTACAAACTTATACGCTTATGTCCCCGAGTATATTGCCGGACTTGGTAACGGGCATTGGGCTACTATTGAAAATGGTGTAAAAATTAACGGTGCTACCGCTCAATCATGTTGGCGTGCTGTTTCGAGTAATATTGCTTTGAAAGTCAAATTAAAAAGAAAAAAAATTAGGGTTGCAATATTCAACACAAACTTTTACTTATTTGATAATATCACTGTCTTAGGTATTCGTTATAAGATTATTAACCTTAAAATTGATATTGGAACTGGGAAATCTGTAATAACAGGATTGGAGTATTAAACAATCTGCCAAACTGACAATTAAACCTATCTTAACAGCCTGTTAAAAGCCCTTTGAAAACTAATTAAAAAACGTTAAATTTCTCAAACTAAATGCAAAAATTTCTCAAACTAAATGCAACGTTATATTTATATTGTTAAATATTTATTTTCTTCGGAAAGCACACTATTATTCCATGCATGCGTTGTCAGTTCAAGTTTACCCGGTACTTTAATAGGCAAGTCTCCATCAAATGTATCTTCAATTAAAACAGAATCCGAAACGTTTAAGTTATATGTTATAGCTTGCGAAGTAGTAACCGGAAGTCTATCCGTCAATCCTCCTATTAATGCTGCATATTCACCTTGCCACATAAAAGATTGCCCCGAAAAATTACCGAATATTCTATTTGGGGCATAAGTTATTCCGCCTTTAATTAAATATCTAAACCTATTTACCAATGCCGATACCGTTTTAATTGTATCAAATTTAACATCCCCCTTTTGCATATAAATTTGCGACCATTTTTCATCAGTTTGATTATAACTCCATGTTTCATACATATTGTACATAAACACACGGGCACTATCTCTATTGGCAATACCTATTAATGCCATTGCGGTTAGTTTTTCTTGAGACGATAAACCAGAACCCGAAAAAAGAACAGCTTTATACTGCTGCGAAAAAACACTTACATATCCTATTATTAACAGACTTAACATTAATAACTTTTTCATAATTTCTTCCCCTAAATTATATTTTACACGAGTTAAACAGTATCAACTTCTCCCAATTAATTGCTCCCTTTATACAAAAATCCTTTAAAAATTCCTCTACAAACAGATTAAGAATTGTATTATATGCGGTTTTAAATTTTGTATTGTGAATAAATGCGTTATGCCCTATCGGTTCAATTAAATCCAAATATAAGTTGTTTTCACCGGAAATAAAACTCCAAAAATCTTTTCCGCAATATTTATAATAATTCCCCTGTTTATAAGAATTTTCATCAATTCCGTAACAACAACCGTTAACGGCAACTATTTCTAATTTAGAATTGCTTGTTAGCAAAGTTTTCCTGGCTTTATCAAAATCGGTAATCATTTTTTTTATTTGGCTGCTATTTCCCCAATTAGGACCGGATTTAATAGATACAATAAATCTTTTATTATCATTTTCAAATTCTAAATCTATGCCGGTAATACCGGACTTACGACCGTTATAAACTTTTTCGTTAATAAATATTGCCAGTCCTTCTAACCAATTACCAAATAATGTTTCTTCTTGAGAAGATAAAAATGCATCTAAAATCCCCTTTATTAAATCACTTGCAAACTCAATATTTTTTGCTTTAAATAAATAAGGATTTTTTCTTTTTAAGATTTGTTTTAATTTTAATTTATTTAAACTATTAAGTCGGTTATTATGAAATACTTCGATATTGGTTTCCACATAATCAATCACATCTTTTAAGTTCAATTTTTCCATCCACATCCCCTATATCAAAATTAATCTTCTGTTCTATGTCCATTTTTTCAAATTCTTTAATAACCATATTATAATATTCAGGTTGAATATCAATTCCAAAAGCAATTCTATTTAAGTTATTAGCAGCAATAAGAGTTGTTCCACTTCCCATAAAAGGATCTAAAACAATTTCATTTTCTTTTGTAAATAGTTTAATAAACCACTCCGGTAAAGCTATTGGGAAAGTAGCACTATGGTTTTTATTGTTGCATTCGGTAGCCATATATAAAACATTTGTTGGATATACATAATCGCGTTTAACCCAGTTAGAAATATTTTTTCCAAAACCGCTACCGCTTTTAGATTCATCCCTTATTTTATCAATCTTACTTAAATTTTTTAGACGTTGTTTTGCCCATTCACCCACAGGTACCATTACATTTTCTTGGTACATATTAAATGTTTTACTTTTATTAAATTGCAACAACCTTTCCCATGAGTCTCTAAATCTATTAGGCCATTTCCCGGGATAGCTATTCTTTTTATGCCAAACAAATTCTTCAGTCCAAGCCCATCCTTGTTTTCGTAAAGCCAGTATTAATTCAATAACATAAGTATGTCGTTCGCCATTTTCGGCTTTTTCTTTAATATTAAGAATAAATGTGCCCGTTGGCTTTAATACCCGCAAAAGTTGCTCACTAATAGGCAAAAACCACTCAACATATTTATCCGGTGAAATTCCGCCGTAAGTGTTTTTGCGTCTATCGGCATATGGAGGCGAAGTAACTATTAAATCTACATAATTATCAGGATATTTTTTTAATACTTCTTTGGAATCCCCTAACTCTATTATTCTGTTATTCAACATCTTTTTTACTTTTATTACTATTAATTAAAATATTTTATTTAACAAAGATAATTTTAATTGGTTCTTTTCGCAAATTAAATTGAAAATCTAATTTATTAAATTTTCATCTCTAAAAATTTAAGTACGGGTGTTTTAGTAGTAATTCATTTATCTTGTAGTTAATACTTTCGATAAACTGAAGATGTTTGGGTGAGTTCGGATTACGCGGTTTGTGGTTTAAAGCATTTAATATATATTCTATTTGGTTATTAAGGGCAAGTGTCTCTTCGTTAAAAAATGCTACTTTAAATTTTTCCCAAATGTACTCAACTGCAAGTTCGTTAGGGTGGTATAAGTCTTTTTTATAAAATCTATAATCTCTTAAATCATCCATAACAATTTCGTAAGCCGGAAAATAATAAATGTTTTCACCCAAGTTATCGTTTATTCCCACAATTAATTTTGACTTACTAACGTTATTATCAATCGCCCCGTCTTTCCAATGCCTTACGGGACTAATGGTAAATACTATTTTTATATTTTTATTAAAACTTCTTAATAATTCGATTGTTTCTTTTATATAGCCATCTATATCTTTTAAAGAAAGCATGAATTTATTAAATTTTGATGCCGGTATTTTATGACAATTTGATACTACTTTTAAATTTTCTTTATATTCATAAACTATCGACGTACCGTAAGTAATTATAACAACATCTAATTTAGGTAATAATTTAAAAATTTCTCTATTTAAATTATTTATATTTAACAAAACTGTTTCAAGGTTATGTGATGAAAAATCGCTATGATGATAAAAGCTATGATACTCGTCTTGATTAGATATTAAATCTTCTTTGGTAATTTTTCTATTCTCGGCTGCCAATTTCAATGTATTTAATATACTTGCAGGATTATATAATACACCAAACGGATTTTTACAAACGTTAAACTTGTATTTTTCAAGATAATCACCAATATTATCCGAAAAGCAAGAACCGATTGTAAAAATAATGTGATTATGAGTTATCGAAAAATCATATTTTTGTAAATCTATTTCGGTTCTAAAATTAAACAATATACACTCGCTATTTTTGCAGTATTATTTTTTTTATGGATGAAAATTTATTAAAATTATCTAATGCAACAGCATCTAATTTAACAAAATATACTCCACTTGATAAGTCTATACCGTTAAATTCAAATGTATGATAACCGGCAGAATAACTTCTTCTATCTAAATTAAATAATTTTTCGCCCAATAAATTAAATAAGCTGATATTAACATCACTTTCATAAGGTAAATAGAAATTACATTTGGAATTAGGATTGAACGGATTTGGATAAAACTCCGACATACTGAAATTATTTGGAGTTTGGTTATTATTTTCAACCGATACTACTAATTTAGAAGCCGAGATATTATAACTTGCATTATCGGATTCAGATAATAATGAATCTACATTGGCAACAACCATGGCAACCCTATTAAACTCTTTACCAAAGTTATCAAAATTAAATTCTGCTTCTGTAACATTCTTATGTTCAATAACATCAACAGTATTTGCCACTGTATTTTTATATAATATAAATGCAATGTTAAATTTGCTATTGTTTTTATTAAACGAGATTTTTATTGGTTCTTCTTTATTTGTTGAAAACAAATAATACTTTGCTGCATAAGCTTTTAAAGATGAAGAAGTAATAACCGTTGGAAAAGTATTAAATGTTTTTTCAACTCTGCAACCGGGAAAGTTATAATGTTTATAACCATATTTCCCATCCATAAAACTTTTATTGTCCAAGTAATTTGCTATTACCCATTCGGTAAACACATCGGAAAACAATTTGTTATAACCTAACTCGGCAAGAGTTTTATTAATACCCTTAATTCCGTTTTCTTGTTCCGATATCAGTTTTCGGATATAAGTTGTATCTCCGTAATGTTCGTACATAAAAGTAATAAAAAGTTTTACGGCATTATAATTTGCACCGGTATTAAAATAGATAAAAGGCAAGTTGGGATTAGAATAGAAAAAAGCGCTGTTATCCGTTAAATCGGTAGTGTTTATTCCTTCAAGAGTAATTACCGGCGAGAATGTGCTAAATTGTTCATCTACCCACGCATCCTCCCAAAATATTACCGGATTATTAATAGGCTCGGGCGAGTGGTCTTGTCCCCAATGTAACAAGTGCCCAAATTCGTGAGATACAACTTCATATATATAATCATTACCAAAATAGTCGGCAATAAAATAAATCATTTCTTTTTCGTTGCTATGTTTTCCCCATTTTGCAAAAACCAAACTATCTTTCATCTGATGTGCCGGGTCAAAATATCCTCCCCACCACTCGTTACCAACGGCAAGCATATAAATTCTTGGGTCATTATCCAACGCATTGGGTATTTCACCGTAAAAATTTGTTTGTATTGGAACAAATACATTTTCAAACTTTTCAAGTAAATTATTTACTTGTGTTTGTGTAGGTTGATAAGCCGAATTATCTACAAACAAATATGCATTCTTTGATATTCCTTTACATGTTGCAGTAATAATCCGTTGTGGGTCGTTAGCATCCCAATCGATATAGGAAACACTATAAAATTGCTTAACATCGCCAATATTTATTTGGGCAAAAGAAATTTGTGAGATTAAGAAAATAATAAGGTAAATGATATTTTTCATAATATTATAATAATTATTAAAATTTAAAGATATAAAAATTTTACAAAGAAAACGAGGAAGAAAATAGTACTTATTTTAACGCTTCCGCAATATTTTGTTTATTAATTCTCTTTAAAAATTTGGCTAAGTAGTTAATTGCTGTTTCATTTTTGTCAAAGGAAGCAGTTACCAATTCGTTTAACATAATAGGGTAAGTACGTAAAATTATAAATCTAATTTTTTCGGGAGAGTTATTTTCTTCAAAAACCGCTCTATCTATTTTGACCAATCCCTTTCCGGTTTCTTTGTCTGTTAAAAACGAGCTATCATAGCCAACCATTTCACTTATATAAGCTTGTTCATTTTTCTCGTCTTCAGAAAACAAATTTAATTCCATAACTAATTTATTAATTACTTCTTCTCTATTTTTTATTTCAATTAGCATATTTTTTCTATACTCGGCAGTATCTTTCACACTTTGTTCACTTGATATTTTAATCTGCTTTTCCGCTTCCATAAATTCTTTTTTGAAATTTTCTGCTTCGGTTTTATTAATTTTTTTAAGTTGTCCATAAGCCTCATCAAATGCCTTTCTTCTTTCTAATTCTTCATATTTAATTTTTTTAGGCAAATTTGTTATATTTTCTTCAATATAACTATATGTTTTTTCTATTTCATTTTTATGTATTTTAATTAATCCGTTTATATATTCTTTAACCGAAACAGACTTAAATAATGATTTATTATTATTTAAAATTACCATGGTTCCGTTATCATAAACACAAAAACCCTCATATTGTCCAATCACTTTTGGCTCATACATAAAATCATTGTTTAAATATTCAGGTAAATATTTTTCCGGTTCTTGCAAACTATTAAACGATAACATAGTGTTATTTGTAAAATTTCCGGATAATGTATTTATATCAATTGATAAATATGCACCGTCTGAAGTATTTGCATATATACTTCCGTTTTCATCTATAATATAATTATAAATAAAAAGAGTAATGTTGTACGAAATAGGTTCTTTATACTTTTTATAATCCCCATATTTATTGTTATTTAAAAATTGTGATATTATTTCTACATCAACACCTTTAGGACTTTTAAACTCCTCATTTTTTATAAATAAATCACATATATTTTTAATTTTATTATTAAATAAATTTATTTCTGATTGTTTATACTCTAATTCTTCATTACTTCCGTTTTCTAAATTAATACTACTTTTACCTATAATATTATTTACGTCCAAGTTGTTTTGAGCTTTTATTAAACTTGACAGGAATAGAACTAAAATTAATACACTTCGCATAACATTCTCTTCAATTTTGTTTATTAAACAGTTATAATAGCTATCCCTTTATTACACCAAGCGGTTTAATTTTGGCTATCTTTTTTGTTATTCCGCTATTATGCATAATATTAATTACATTTTCAACATTTTTATACGCCTCTGAAATTTCTTCGGCTATAGTTTTTTTATTATCGGCAAGCACAATTATTCCTTTCTTTTTCAAATTTCCCACTAAATCATCTTTTCCATATTTTTGCAATGCTTTATTTCTGCTTAATACTCGCCCCGCCCCGTGGCAGCTACTTCCAAACGTCTCTTCCATTGCTTTTGTTGTGCCACATGCTATAAAAGAATATCTCCCCATATCTCCCGGTATTAATACCGGTTGACCGATATCTTTATACTTTAACGGAATTAATTCCTCATTCGGACCAAATGCCCTTGTAGCCCCTTTTCGGTGAACACACAATTTTTTATTTTGTCCGTTAACTTTATGATATTCAATTTTTGCTATATTGTGCGAGAGATCATATAACAAATTAAAGTCCAACGATTTATCATCTATATTAAAAACATTCTTAAAACAAGTTTTAACCAAAGACATTATTATTTGTCTATTATTCCAAGCAAAATTTGCCGCACAATTCATTGCGTTAATGTAATCCTCACCTTCGGGTGATTTAACGGGCATACATGCAAGTTGTCTATCCGGTAAATTATATGATTGAAACATTTTGGATTTAACATATTTCATTAAATATTCATCACATATCTGATAGCCTAAGCCCCTTGAACCTGTATGTATAAGTACAACAATTTGATTTTTACTTAAGCCGAATATTTTTGCAATATTATCATCATAAATTTCTTCAACAAAATCAATTTCAATAAAATGATTTCCGCTTCCCAAAGTTCCTACTTGATCTAAGCCTCTTTCAATTGCTTTATTACTTATAAATGAGGAATCAACATGCTTTATACAACCGTTTTCTTCGGTAAATATTAAATCTTCCGGATTTCCGTAGCCATTCTCTATTCCCCAGTTTGCCCCTTTTGTAAGTAAAATTTTCAGTTCTTGGGGTTTTAAAATTTTTATTGCACCGGATGATCCGATACCCGTAGGAATAACCGAAAACAATTTATTTAACAACTTATCAAATTTATTAATAATATCTTTCTTTTGTAAACCCGTAGTTGCCAGCCTTACACCACAGTTAATATCATATCCTACACCCCCCGGCGAAATAACACCTCCATTGTCTATATCCGTAGCCGCAACTCCGCCAATAGGAAATCCGTATCCCCAATGAATATCGGGCATTGCCAAACTATAATTTACAATTCCGGGTAACGTAGCAACATTTATAACTTGTTTAAGTGCTTCATCATAAGCAATAATATTATTAAGCATTTCTATATCTGCATATACTCTTCCCGCAACATTCATTATACCGCTTTTAGGAATTTCCCATAAATTATCAGTTATCTTATGTAATTCTATTCCGCTTATTTTCATAGTTTACACATCTAAAACAATTGTTGCAACTTGTTTATTGTTAATACTTTTAATGCTTAAGTTATGTAAAGTTATTGCTTTAATTTCTTCTTTTATTATAATATTGCAATCTTTCAAACTTAATCCCTTAAGTTTGCAGTTAATAGTGTAAAAATCTTCGTTTTTATTAATACTGATTTTAGGATTTATTAAAAATATTTTTTTTACGGTTAAATAGTAATTTAATTCTCTTAAGTATTCAACCAATAAATATTCCAAGTTATTTTCAATTATAGAAATTTCAACTTCTTCATATTTGTTTTTTATTTCTATTATTTCACCAACTATATTAAACCATGCCAAATAAGCGGAATTAAATAAATCGTTCACATCGGTTCCATAAATTTCAAGTTTAATATCCGCCGTATGGTTTAGTAGTTTAAATTTTTGCATCATTTTTAATTAAATAGAAATTAACATACTCATCATTTATTTCTTTTCCGTCTGCCTGAGGAATTGCAAAGCTTATTATATTTTCATAAATTAATTTAAACCCGGCTTTAATAAATAATGTTGTCCAAACGTTTTTAGTAAACATGCTAAAATGATAGGGATTGTTTTCGTGTAAAATTGGAGTTGACGGAGATGGAACTTCGATATATAAAACGCCGTCATCCTTAAGCACACGCTTAAATTCATTCAATGTATATACCGGCATTATACTATGCTCCAATACATGACGTGCCCAAATAATATTAAATGTTTTATCCTCAAATTCCAAAAACGACTGGTCCATTAGCTCAGCTTTATATCCTTTGCTTTTACAAATCTCAATTTCTTTTTTATTTATTGATATACCAATAGGGTTATAACCGTATTTTGTAAGTTCTTCCAAAGCAACTCCGCTTCCGCATCCAATATCTAACACCTTTTTATATTTATCTGATGGGCACGTTTCATATAACACTTTAATAAAACTTTCTATTAATTGTGTGTGTAATAAAGTCGGTTCTTCAACCTCAGTATCATCACCCATAGCTTCAATAAAATTAACAAGTTTATTCACTTGTTTAAAACTTAGCTTAAATTTATCGTCCATTTTTATTTCCGTTCTACATTTGTTAAATGATAATTATGTTCTTTAAAATTTAATCAACTTTCATCGTAGTTTAAACTTAACGGAGGAGATTTTTCGGTGTAAAAGTTTATTACATACTTAATTAATGCTTTTATAGATAACGATAGATCTTCCTTTGATTCGTTTTTTAATTCAAAATACAATCTTTCGGCATTTAGCATAAATATTTCTATTTTTGATTGAATTATAGGAGGGAATAAATTACCGTCTGTTTCTATTGCCAAAAAAGGTAAGGAATCGTAACCGGTAGTTATATAATCCATTCTATTTTCACTTATTAGTTTTCCTTCGTAATTCATTTCGACATTTAGAATTGATTCTGCTATTCTTGACGGCATGCAACCGAAAGGACCCAGTGATATTATTCCGCATGAATGGTTTAATATTTCTTTTAGAGCGCTGCCTATGGTTAATATAGCTTCTCCCTCCAATTCTTCAGATAAAAAGGGAGAAGCGTACTCAATAATTTTTTCTATTTCTACTAATTCCTTTTCCACTAAATCCGACTTGGCTAAAATTGATTTAATTTTACTTTCAATTCGTTTTTGTTCAAAAGTCTTAAATTTTTCGTAAATTATATCAGTCAAGTTATTTGTTCTATTCTTCCTTTTAGCCAAGAAATCGGAATAATAAACATATTCGCTTACAGGGGCAACAACAACAACAAAGTCGTTATCTGCCAATGTTTCAATTAAATTCATTCGGCTAAATTCGTCATGTCTAACAAATATTTCTCCAATTAAAGATATTTTTTTTGCCTGCTTAATTGAGTAACGTTTTTCTATATTATTAAATACTTGTGCCGTAAGTTCAAGTTGTTTATAAACATCATTTAACGATTTTTTTGAAAGGGCAGTTTTAATTTTTTCCCATTCGTTATTAAATATTTGAAGTGCATTTATTTTATTATATGCCAATACTTTAATAGCGTTCTCAATATTTTTCATAACATCGGCAATTACAAAGGCAACCCATCCTCTAATAAAAAATTCCGTTCCAAAACCGGTATAGCCGTCTTCATCGCTTAAAGTAAATAATCCTATATTTGGAATATTATTCTTTTTAATAATATTTTCTAAAAAGACTGTATATTGTCCAAATCTGCAAGGTCCGTTACCTGCAGACATAAAATATAAAGTAATTTCATCTTCACTTTTTCTATTTTTACAGTACTCCAATAACGAGCCGGTGCAAAGTTGCAAGGGGAGACACTCCTTACACAAAGTATTCCCTCGCCCTACTTTTAATGTATTATAAGTATATTTGGGTAATACTTCGCTTTTTATTCCGAAATACGAAAAATTAGATTCCATTGCCTGGCTGCTGTGAACACCCATTGATGGCAGAATAATTTTTACTCGTTCATCATTTAATAAATAATATTTATTATTTACAGTATCAAATATTTCTCCTTTTTCGGTAAGCTTTAAAGGTTTATTGTTCTCCAAAACATTTTCTACATTTTCACAATTAATGTTTTTGTACCTTACAAAAATATCAATTGCAGCTTCAATTCTTGTATTTATTCCTGCATCGGCGGTGTGGCTATCTAGTTCTAAAGTTAGCGAAGGTTTACTTCCCATAATGCGTCTAAAATAGCTTAATAAAAACGAGTCGGGTCCGCAACTAAAGTTTGTTATATATACGGCAAACAGTTTAGAATTATTTTTAATAATTTTAGATACTTTTACAATCTGTGAACCTTGACCCCAGTAAAGATGTTTTTGGTTCTCAATTTCCTCGTATTCTAAAAAATCATGCGGAATTATACTTATGCCTTTTGAAGATATTTTTTTCGGTATTCCTAAATTAGCTTCATCAACATATGAATTATAAGACCTGCCTAAAACAACAATTCCTAAATTAACCTCATCATTATTTAAATCATCTAAAAATTTTTTGCCGTAAAGTTTAAATTCCGAAAAAACTTTATTTTGAATATTTTGAGCATTTAATAATGCAAGTTTGGCTTCTTTTAAGGTCTTTCCAAGGTTTACGGCTGTTTTTAGTAATCCGTTTTCTTCATCAAACAAATTATTAAAACTTATTACGGGGGATAAAATTTTTATTTCTTTAAGTTCTTCTTTAAATGCACTTTTTAAATAATAATTTTCGGACTGTAAAATAACACATGCTTTTTGTTCAACATCATCTAATTTACTTTTACTAAACTCTTTTATATGTGGTATAAATATATAATCAGGTTTCTTTTTAAGAATATTTTGTATAAGATTATGCGAAATTTCGACAGGATAACAAAACGAAGCAGTCATTTTTTCAGTACCTTGTTTATCCTGCTTATTTTCTAAAATTACATTAAATCCAAGTGAAGTAAAAAAGTTATAAAATAGCGGATAATAAGTGTTGGTTAAAAACGATTTTAATATACCGATAGTTTTGTTGCTGTTTAAGTTTTGATATTTTATATATTTTTTAAAAACGAGTTCTTCTCTAATTTTTACATAATTTATCCCTTTTTTAGTTTTGTAGCTATCATTGCTTCCTGCATACAAACTACAAGCACCGCCAAAAGGATAATTTTTACCGTTAATTTCAAATAAAGTTATTTCGCATTTTCTATCGCACTTATCATTACCGCCTGCACAAATAAAACTTTTATTATAATTAATTTTTGTGTTTATTAAATTTAGTAAAGAATAATTTTGTTTGGAATAAAGCCCTAATTCAATTCGGCTTTTTACTTCTAATGCGACACCAAAAGCCCCCATCAAACCCGGTTCCGGCGGAACAATTATTTTTTTACCTGTTAAGGCTGCCATGGCAATTGGTACAGCTTTGTTGTAACAGACCCCACCTTGCATAAAAATTTTTCTGCCTATCGGTCTATTTCCTTTTACCCTATTAATATAATTCTGACAAATGGAATAAACTAACCCTGCCAAAATATCGTTTGGCTTAAGCCCTTCATTAAGTGCATTTTTTATATCACTACTAATAAATGCAGAACATTGATCGTTAAAATTTGGCGGGTTATTTGCCGAAAGTGCATATTCGGCAATTTCCGTATATTTTACTTTTAATGTTTCTTCGGCAGCTTCTTCCAAAAACGAACCGGTACCTGCCGAGCAAGCCTCATTCATTGCATAATCGGATGCAGTTCCTTCGGTTAAATGTGTATATTTTGCATCCTGTCCGCCAATTTCGAAAATTGTATCCACTGCATTATCAAAAAACGAGGTAGCTGCTGCATGTGCAATTATCTCGTTTATTACAAAGTGGGTTTGAGCATGTAACCCTGCTATTTCACGTCCGCTACCCGTAACGCCTAATCCAACTATATTTATTTTACATTTAATTTCTTCTTGTAAATGCCTATAACAGTTTATTGCTGCCTCAATCGGATTTCCGTTTGTTCGCAAATAAACTTTTCCAATTATCATATTATCCGAAACACTAATAATTACTGCTTTTGTTGTAGTAGAACCCACATCCAAACCTAAAATACACTCCTCCCCTTCATTAGGCTTTTTTGTTAGTACTTCCTTAAAAGTTACATAATTACTATATTTGGATAACGGTGGATGAAATGAAAATGTTGCTTTATTATCAAATTGAACTTCCTTATAATTAAAGTTTGGAATGTCATTATAATAGGAATATAGAGATGCCCCTAAAGCTTCAAAATAAGTTGATTGACTACAAATAAATAAATTCGGTAGTTTAGTTGTTAAAGCATTTACAAAACCTTTATTATGTGTAGTACCCCCAATTAACAAAATCCTTTTATTTTTGTAGCGGGGTATTAAATTTACAATTTTATCTGCCATCATTGTATTTAACCCCGATACAATGTTACTTTTATCTATCCCTTTATTTAAGGCATGTGTACAATCCGATTTACAAAAAACCGAACACCTTCCTGAAATATTATAAGGTGAAGCCGAATTATAGTTAACCGCTTCTTCTAAGCTTATATTCATTCTTTTTAACTGTTGAATAAAAAACTCTCCCGTTCCCGAAGCACATTTGTTACCCGAGGTAACTTTGTATATTTTCCCTTTTTTATTAATAAAATAAATTATAAAATTTTCTGCACCTGCAGATATAACTAAATCAGCCGTTATTTTTAAATATTCTAACGAGTGCTCAATACATTGTGCTTCGGTTACCGAAGGAATATTCAACCTATTTTTAATAGAACGACCAGTAACAGTTACCTTGTCGGCATCTATTTCCGAAAGTATTTTATTGATGGTTTGATGAGGGTTACCGTTATGAGGTACGGAATTAAAATAAGAAACAATAGGGGTTATGGTATTGCCTGAATTTGTATTTACAACCGAAATAGTTGAAGCACCAACACAAATACCGACATTTGTAAATTTATTCATTACTAATCAATCTTTCGTAATTTGCAAATAACAAATATACAACTTTTTAGTAATATGTTTAAGCGGAATTTAAAGAAGATCGAACTGGCGTAATATTCCGGGCCATTCATTTTTAAGTTTATCACGACCTGCCGAAGCTATTACACGCCAATCTACATTTACGTTTTTCTCAAAAAATCGTTCGTAAACCTGTAAATCGTATTTAACAATAAACTTAAATAATGACCACAAAATACGCATATCTACTGAAGAATAATACTGAAATTGTTCTTCAAAGCTTCCTCGCTTGGCTTTCCAAGTTATGTAGTTTGCGGGCTTCATATCGGTACTTTCGGATTCGCTTAGGCTATCGGTTGCCAAAGACCATAATAAAACCGTACCGACTATTAGCTCCGGTGTAGATTGTTTTCTGATAAAAAATTTTCTGTTTAATAAAGAATGTACAAAATAATAAGCCGTAAACTTTGTTAGCTTCTCCCCTTCACTGTTTATTACATCAAAACTGCTTGGTATTTCCGTACTTAAACCGGAAATGTTTTGTTTTACAAAATGATATACTACCAAACGTTCGTTATGCTTAACCAAAGTTTCGTATCTAACAAACGAATGCATATATTTTTCTCGGTATTTAAGCATTTCATAAACCGTTGCACCAATAAGAATTTGATTGCCGTCTGCCAAACTCATTATTCTTTGACATAAGTTTACACCGGCACCGCTTATGTTTTTGTTTTCGTTGATATCAACTATTAAATTATCTATATTGCTATTTATACCTATTCTAACCTTAAACTGTCTCATAGGGTCAAGATACTTATTATTGTGTTTTTCTATTTTTTCAATAATTTCCACAGCCATTTTAAGATGTATATCGTATGGTTGTTCGATATACAACAATGCAATACAAATACCATCCCCCGTTGGTAAATATATTACATTTTCTTTAGGAATACTATTTCCCTGAATAGTGCTTTTTACAACATCGTTAAGTGCTTTAATAATATCGCTTTGTGCTTCAACACTTCGGTTTTGAGTAAAATTAACGATATCCAAAAAGATATACTTTACCGGTACAGTCGCTACTTCGGGACTTGTAGGTTGGGTTGTAATAATTGTAAGCTTTTCTCTTTCAGCCATATTAGTTTAATTCTATAACTTTTTGAACTTCCGTTAATAACGAATTATCGTCAATAATTTTTTTAACTATATATATATCATCGGAAATAACTCTATCTTGGTTTAGCGGTTCTACAAATTTTCTTATAAAATTATATGCTGCGGTAGTACCTTTACCACATTTTAACGGTTTTAAAAACTCAACTCCTTGAGAAGCAGTAAATAATTCAATTGCCAATACATTTGTAACATTGTTTAGTATATTAAAACACTTTCTTGCAGCAATTGAGCCCATTGAATTATGGTCTTCTTGATTTGCACTGGTAGGAATAGAATCTACACTTGCAGGATGAGATAACACTTTGTTTTCCGAAACTAAACTGGCAGCCGTATATTGGGCAATCATTAAACCGCTATTCAAACCGCCTTTAGGAGTTAAAAACCGCGGCAACATACTTAAAGAACCGTTAACCATTCTTTCAATTCGCCTTTCGGCAACATTTGCAAGCTCACTTAAAGCAATTCCCATAAAATCCATTACCAACGCAATAGGTTGGCCATGGAAATTTCCCCCTTCCAAATAATCTTCTTCTTCGGTAAATATTAAAGGATTATCGGTTACTGAATTAATTTCCGTTTCAACTACCGAACACACATAATTTATGGTATCGCGTGAAGCTCCGTGTATTTGAGGAATACACCTTAATGAGTATGAGTCTTGCACACGAGAATCGTTAGTTTTATGCGATTGCCTTATTTCACTGCCGTTTATTAAGTTTAGCATGTTTTCGGCTGTACTTATTTGCCCTTTATGAGGACGCAATTTGTGTAATCTTAAATCGTATGCTCTATCGCCTCCTCGTAAAGCTTCGTGAGTTAGTGCAGCTGAAATATCGGCAATTTTATTAATTTTTTTTGCTTTTATACAAATATAACTCGCAAAAGCCGTCATCATTTGTGTTCCGTTTATTAACGCCAAACCTTCTTTTGCCGCTAGTTCTACCGGTATTAAACCGAATTGTTCTAATGCTTCTTTAGAGTTTATAAGATCAGAGAATTTAGTATTTTGATCTTCTATTTTATTAAATATTTGAACTTTTCCGAATCCAATCATTGCTAAAACCATATGAGCTAATGGTACTAAATCGCCACTGCTTCCTACAGAGCCTTGAGAAGGGACAGCCGGAATAATATTGTTATTTATCATTTCAATTAATAAATTAATTGTTGATAGACGTATTCCGCTATTACCTAAAGCCAATGCATTTACTCGTAACAACATCATAATTTTTATAATTACCGGCGGTAATAATTCGCCAACACCTGAAGCATGACTTAAAATAAGGTTTTTTTGTAATTGTTTTAAATCACCGGTCGAAATTTTTACATTTGCAAATTCGCCAAAGCCCGTAGTAACCCCATAAACGGCTCTTTCTTCATTTATCCATTTATCAATTAACTTACATGCTTTGTTAATTTTTTCTTTTGCATTTTCACTTAATATTACTTTAGGTGAGTTTATAATAAAATTATCAATTTGCTCTAACGAAAGAGATTTTCCGTCAATAATCAGTTCATTTGTTTTCATATAAAATTTTATTTATTTTGTTATTGTTTTCTACAGTAGTTCTATATTTAATTAAAGCAAAATTTTCTTCGTATTTAATGTCTATTACATCGGCAAGCGAGTAAATAATAGATATAATTTTAGACTGATAAGTACTTACTTTTATAGTTTGATTAATAAAATTATTATCGTAAAATTCAATTAGTTTTTTATTAAGGTTTTGTATATTAATACCTCTTGATGCCGAAATAATTATAGAATCGTGGTATTTTGCTTTTACAAAATCGATAACATGTTTATCATTAATTAAATCTGCTTTATTAAAAATAATTAAAGTCGGTTTGCTTTCGCAACCTAAATCATTCAATGTTTCTTGAACAACTTTTATATGATCTTCAAAAAATGGATGAGAAATATCGACAACATGAAGAATTATATCTGCTTCTCTAACAACATTTAAAGTACTATTAAAAGAAGCAACTAAATGAGCAGGTAATTTTCTAATAAACCCAACTGTATCACTAATTACCAGCTTTTTGTTTTTTGCTAAATCAAGGCTTCTTGTTGTAGAATCTAATGTGGCAAATAATTTATCTTCTGCTAAAACATCGGCATCGGTAAGTAAATTTATTAATGTAGATTTTCCGGCATTTGTATAACCGACTAAAGATGCGGCAACAAGATTTTGTCTTTTCAAACTTTTTGTGTTTTGCTGCCTTTCAATTTTCTCTAATTTTTCTTTTAATTTTGCAATTCTGGTTCTTATAATTCGTCTATCGGTTTCTATTTGTGTTTCACCGGGTCCTTTAGTCCCTATTCCCCCGTATTGTTTGCTTAAGTGTGTCCATGCACGCGTTAACCTTGGAAGCATATATTCAAGTTGTGCCAGTTCTACTTGGGTTTTTGCTTCGTTTGTTCTGGCATGTTTTGCAAAAATATCTAAAATCAACCCGCTTCGGTCTATTATCTTCTTTTCAATCATTTTTTCAAGGTTACGTACTTGTGTAGGTGTTAAATCATCATCAAAAATAATGATATCAATATCATTTAATTCAACAAGCTGTTTAATCTCTTCGGCTTTCCCTTTACCAACATAATATGCGGTATCAAATCTACTTTTATCTTGGGTTATTCTAATTATTGTTTCTGCACCTGCAGTTTTGGCAAGTAGTTCAAGCTCGTTTAAGTATTCATCAACCACTTCATCGGGTGCACCAAATCCTTTTAAGGCAACCAAAATTGCTCTTTCTATTTTATTTACTTCAATTTCTTGTAATTCCATATTATCCTCGTATATAATCAAAATTAAATGTTACCGAAAAATAGGAATAAATTTATAAAATTGTCAAGAGAAAAAGGTTTTTATAAACGAAGAACGAGACGGTTTTCAGTCTCGTTCTTCCATGTAATTGACCTCCCCCAAGCCGGAATCGGCCGAATAATCGACATATAAATCTTTAATCTTTTTTATTAATTCTTTCATTAGAATGTATGGATTCTTATTCTTAAGTATCGAATTATGATAATCTAATTGTTCTTCAGTTAACGGATATTTTTCTTTTAATCTTTCAAATGGAGTTTTTGCAGAACTCATAATTTTATATGTTTTACTACTATTTGGGTTAAAAAATTTCGATAATAATTGTTCTGAAGGGATAAAGTAATTCATTAAAATATTTAGATAATTTTTATAAATGTCATTTAATTTTTCTACTGTTATCATTTTATCAAATCTTGCATATCCGATATATTGTCTTACATGCGTCCAATTTTTCTGCTCTACATGAGCATTATCATTTTTAATATACGGCTTGCTTCTTGTAAATTGCACTTTGTGTTTACGCTTTTCAAAATATGATTTTAAGTGGTAATTAATAAACTCACATCCGTTATCACTATCAAAACCCAACAATGGGAATGGTAAGCTTTCTTCTATATCCATTATTGCTTTATGTACGTTATTTTGTCCTTTTTCCCATGTAGCCCTTATTTCTACCCAACCTGTTGCAATATCAGTAGTTACAACACTATATGCGTAGCTGCCCGAACAACTGTTCCCTCCGTGTGAAACTGTATCTGCTTCTAAGTATCCTGGTTTTGTTGTATCCCACTTATTATTATGTATGGGGATTTCTTTCTTCAATAACGAACCCGGTTTTGTTGTGCATTTCCATTTTTTATTGTACTTATTTCTTTGCTCTCGTATTATCCTATCGATTGTTGATGAGGATATTGTTTTTAACAATTCCTTTACTTCTTCGCTTAATTCTTTGTCATAATACGGTAACCATATTCTTATTGCTTCTTTTAGTCTGCGTGAACATATGTTTTGAGTTATTTTCCATAAACTAATGATAAATTCTATTAGCGTTGTATCTGAATATTTCTTCTTTCGTCCTGTTCTTTTTTCTCCTTTTTTTACTTCTCTTGGCGTATTATTTAATCGTCTTATTACATGTTTTCTATTATGATTTGTCAATTCTGCTATATTATCGATTATTTCGCTCTTTTCTTTTTTTATCGATTTTTTATAGTTTTCATAATATTTTTTGTATATTTCTTCTTTGGTTTGTTGCGTCATACGGACTCCGTTCGTTTTATAAATTAGTTATTTTGAGAAACATTAATTTATGACGCAACGACCTTTTTTCAAAATCTTTT
>DAINPX010000007.1:0-24214 GCA_036743235.1 Melioribacteraceae bacterium | reverse complement strand
AAAGAAAAGTTACTGCAACCGATTTAGATAATGATACCTTACGATACTTTTTAGCAAATAGACCCAATTGGTTAAATATTGATATGTTAAGCGGTTTATTAAGCGGAACTCCCACACCCGAAGATACGGGGCATTTTAATATAGTTATTACCGTTACTGATAATAAAGGTGTTTACGACTCTACCGGTTTTAATTTACATGTTAAAAAATCCGGGGATACATTAATTGCAACTTACGGTAAACCGAATATTGACGGTAACGTAAACGTTTCCGACCAAGATTGGCTAAGCAGCTGGCTTGTAATTGCGGATTCCGATAACGATAGTTTTTGGAGAACTCCTGACTCGTTAAATAACGAGATTTTTGCAATTTACTCTACTTGGGATTCCGATTCGTTATATATCGGACTAAGTTATTACATTAAAGATAAAAATAATACATTGATGTTATATCTGGATACAAAAGCCGGCGGAATTACAAACTTTAATTCTACAATGGGCTATAACGGCGAATATCCAAAAAACTTTAGATTTAAAACAAATAATGGAATAGATTTATTTACTGCTGCTTATTTTTTAAGTAAACCTTCTGCTTTTAGCATTAACGGTAATAGTGCAGTCAATATGTCCGATAAAATTAATTCACACAGAGGTATTGACGGTTATGATAGCGAAGTTGCAATAGCTTGGAACGATATTTACGGTTTAGGAGCAGGAATTGTACCAAGTAATGGAGAAATTAAAATGGTTGCTGTAGTTGCCGGCGGATTTAATTGGGGTGGAGGAGATTCTGCACCTGATAACCCCGATATTGACGGAAATGCCGGACCGGATAGTTTATTGAATGTAGCAAAAATTAGTTTCGATTTAAATGGAGACGGCATTCCAGATCCGACAATTTTTATTTCGGATATTGAAGAGGTTAATTTTAATAAATTACCGACTGATTTTAATTTATTTGCAAATTATCCTAATCCGTTTAACCCAACTACAACAATATCGTTTGCTTTGCCAAAACCAACAAATGTTAAACTTACAATTTATGATATGTTGGGACGAGAAGTTAAAACGTTAATTAATAGCTTTGTTACTGCAGGATATCACAACATAAAATTTGATGCTGCTAACTTGGCAAGCGGAATTTATTTATATTCAATAAAAACCGATTTTAATTTTGCGGTGCGAAAGATGTTGTTAATTAAATAATGTGAAATAGCGTAATTGTGAAATAGTTATAAATTGCCAAGCCCCACAGTGTGCGGGGTTTGGCTTTTTTATTTCCTTTAATCTATAATCTATTGTCTAATGTCTTAAAAGCAAAAAAACAATAACCTTGTAGAGCCGGCATTGTTTATTAAGTGCTATTATATGTATAATTATTATTCACTAACAGCAATATATTATTTAATTATTTTGTTAATTCCTATTACCGAAAGTGTGGGTTGGGGGTTATTATATTCATCTTTACGCATTTATCCTCGCCTTTTATAAATGAACTTATGGGTTGGAAGATAAGGATATTTTCTACTTCTTTTTCTTTATATTATTAAATTTTACCGTATAATATTCATAATTATTTATAAAAAATTACGTGGAATGAACTAATAGAAATAACAATTAAAATAACTAAAGCAGAACTCACTATCGAGTAAAGTATTCTTTTTTAGTTACCTCTATGGAGTTATGTTTTGCTTTTGTTTATCGTCACTATAATTAACAAAACCTAATAGGTATTAATACAAGTTATTAAAAATTTGATAACTTCAGAATTGAGAATTAAAACTTAAAATTATAATAACATTAAAATAAATTAACTTTAGCAAAAACATAAGAAGTTTTTAAATGTGGGTTAACTACATAACTTACCCAAACTGGAAAAGAAAAAGTATCGGAAATTTTAACAACTTTAGAAGCTGTAACTCCTATATTTGTTAACTTAAAGCCTTTTTCGTTCACTTGATTCCAGAAACTAGTTCCGTTTGCTCCCCCAACAACAAAGTAAATAGAATAATTGTTGATATTAACGGTATAGCCCATTTCGGCATATAAAGTTTTATCGCCTTCTACTCTATTAATTAAATTATTGGCAACCAATAAGTGAATTGGAAAATCCGGAGTACCGTCATAAGCTAAATCCATTTCTACAATATGCGAGCCTGTTCCATCATTGTTGTAATTAAAAAAATCCAATTTTTCAAAAGGGAAATAAAAATCAATTACAGATGCCGAAATTGTACCAAAATCTTCTTTATAAAAAGTATATTTAATAGATAGGTCGTTTTCGCTGTAGCTACCTGTAAAACCATACGAACCCCATGCGCCTAAAGTTAAAGTATGAGAGCAGGCAAAATTAAAATCGAAATTAACAAAAGGTTGAAACTGAGGAGTAGAGGGGTTGCCGCCTAAATCCATACCTCTCCAAATGTAGCGGCTAACCAAATCGGTGCCAAAAGTTACATTTAAAGCCGGTTTTTCTTGTGCAAAACTATGTGAAATAAATAAAAGAAATACGATAATAGTTTTACTTAAGTTGGTCATGTCAATTCCTTAAAAGTGATAAAATGAAAGAAATAAAATAATAAGAATGATGAAGACAAGGATATAAATAACATATTTATCCTTTTTTACTTTTTTATTATAGTGCTGTCTATCTTTTGAAGCATTGGTTTTCTTGTAATCCCCTTTAGAGGGATCCCAGTTGTTTATTGTCATATCTAAATAATAATTGTTAATAATAAGTATAATCGAAAAAAATAGGTGAAAAGTTTAATTGAAGGAAAAATTGAATATACCTAAAATACATTAATTTTAATTAATTCCAATAAACAGTTGATTTATGTATTAAATTTATTATATTATTCTTATAATTATTTAAGTATATTTAATAACCAAATTTAAATTATTACCAATATGTTAAACGAATTAGAAGAAAACGATAATAACTTAAAACCCAAAATGCCTCCTTTTTTTACAGGTTTGGTATCTGCTGTTTTAATCTTTTTTATTTATCAATTAGCCGGTTCCGTAATTTATCTGTTAGTTTTTGGACTTAACAGCTTAGAAATTGAAAAATTTACTTCATTTGAAATTATTATGTTTAGACTTTTAACTGTAGGCGGACAAATACTATTTATGCTTTTTCCTACATTGGTTATTACTAAATATGTTTATCCTGATATATCCAAAATTTTAAGAGTTAAAAAACTTGATATTAGGATAGGTGCATTGTTGTTTATCGGGTTTGTAATTTTAACCCCCATCCTTCAATATATAATGTCTTTTCAAACAATAATTATAGATTATCTTGCAAAAAGTAATAAAACAATTTATTCTGTAAAGCAGTTTTTAGATACATTAAATAGCAACTTAGATGCCGTTTATAATAAAGTGATGATTGCAAATAACGCACCGGAGTTTATTGCTATTATAATATTTGCAGCATTAACCCCTGCGGTTTGTGAAGAATTTTTATTTAGAGGATTGGTTCAAAAGAGCTTTGAATATAAGTTTAAACCTTTTTGGGCAATATTTTTAACTTCTTTTATTTTTAGTATATATCATTTTAATCCTTACGG
Source organism: Melioribacteraceae bacterium (assembly GCA_036743235.1). Lineage (GTDB taxonomy): Bacteria > Bacteroidota > Ignavibacteria > Ignavibacteriales > Melioribacteraceae > JAEXOD01. The sequence continues at coordinate 20,640 of DAINPX010000007.1, read as the reverse complement.
TTTAATACCTTTAATTCTTTTAAGTATGTATTTTGGTTTTGCGGTTTATATTGCAGATTCTATTTTAATATCTGCAATACTGCATTTTGCTAATAATTTTTTCTCGATATTTGTTATGAATGTTTTTAATATATCGGATATAAATCAAAAAGAGATACTTAAAAACAATAATATGTCTGTGGATGTTTTAATATTTATAATATTAATAGTTTTATTTGCAGTACTTATAAAATTTATTGTTAAATATGTACAACAAAAAAGAATGGAGGCAGTATGATTTGTCCGAATTGTGAATATGAGTACGTTGAAGGGATCGAAGTATGTCCCGATTGCAACGAAAAACTAATTACAAACGAAGAATTTGAGGGGAATTTATTAAACCCAAAAGACTGGGTAGTAGTTTATACTTGCAGCGAGGAGTATGAGGCAGAAATGCTAAAAACAAATTTGGAAAGTGCAGAAATTGAGGCGTTGGTATGGTCACAAAAAGATCGCAACTTTCCTGCAAGCGGTGAGTTATCGGTAATAAAAATGTTTGTAAAAAAGAAGGATGCAGATGAGGCAATTGCCATAATTAACGACATTAACAGCCACGAAACGAATTTAGAGGAAGAAACGGAAGAATAAATGAAAAGTAATACTTTAACAAGAATAATAGTATCTTTGGTAGCCATTCCGTTAATAATTTTTTTGTGTTATTACGGAAGGCTCCCTTTTTTGGCTTTTGCCACTTTTATAGGTGTTTCCTCGTATTACGAGTTTTACAAAATGATAATAAAAAAATCCGCTTATGCAAACAAGTATTTAGGCTTTGTGGCTGTTTTTATTATTATGTTAAATTCTTACTTTAAATTTATTGATTTTGAAACTATTGTTTACTCAATAGTCCTATTTGTGCTATTAATTGAGTTATTTAGAAATAAAAATTCGGCAATTTTTAATTCTTCTGTTACATTACTCGGTATATTTTATGTCGGGTTATTTGCCTCATCGTTGGTAAATATTCGCGAACTTTATAATAACAATAATTTTATTTATGATAGGGGCGGTTTAATAATTATTAGCGTGTTAATTATAATTTGGGTTTGCGATTCTGCCGCTTTTTTTATCGGCTCGGCATTAGGTAAGCATAAATTATTTAAAAGGGTAAGCCCAAATAAAAGCTGGGAAGGGGCTATTGCCGGATTTGTTTTTTCAATTATTTCGGTTATAGCCTTAAAATCATTTTTAATTGATTTTTTAGATTGGCAAGACGTAATAGCAATTGGAATTATTACGGGAATATTTGGGCAAATAGGCGATTTAATTGAAAGTTTATTAAAACGAGATAGCGGAGTTAAAGACTCTTCATCAATTATACCGGGGCATGGCGGTATTTTTGATAGATTTGATTCTCTTTTGTTTGCATCACCTATTATTTTTATTTACCTAAAATATATGTCTAATATTTAATCTTCTACTTTTGAAACAGAATTTGATTTGCTGTTGTTATAAACATATATTTATTTCTTTAAGGAATTTATGAAAAAAGTTGCCGTTGTTACATTAGGTTGTTCAAAAAACACTGTAGATTCGGAAAGGTTGATTAATCAACTTAAGTTGAATAATATGGACTTAGTGGAAAATGCCGATGAAGCAGACTATCTGATTATTAATACATGCGGATTTATTAAAGATGCAAAAGAAGAATCGATAGATGCAATTCTTGAAGGGGTTGAGCTAAAAAAAGAAGGGAAACTTAAAAAAATTATTGCCGCAGGTTGTTTACCGGTAAGGTATAAATCCGAGTTGCAAAAAGAAATTCCCGAAGTTGATGCTTTTTTCGGGTCCGAAGAATATGAAAAAATATTAAATGAATTGAAATTAGATCTTAAATCGGAATTATTGGGTGAAAGAGAATTACTTACTCCTAAGCATTATGCATATTTAAAAATTTCAGAAGGGTGTGATAATCCATGTTCGTTTTGTGCAATCCCTTTAATGAGGGGTAAACATATTAGCAGATCGATGGAAAGTCTGATAGAAGAAACTGAGATGTTGGCTAAAAAAGGAGTAAAAGAACTATTAATAATAGGACAAGATACAACTTATTACGGAAAGGATATATATGGTAAACGTAATATTGCGGAACTTATTAATAAATTAAGCAAAGTTGAAGGAATTGAATGGATTAAACTGCTTTATGCATATCCTTCTAATTTTCCTGATGACTTGATTGAAGAAATTGCAAATAATCCAAAAGTATGCAAGTATTTAGATATTCCTTTGCAACACATAAATGACGAAGTGTTAAAATCTATGAGACGAGGAATATCTAAACGTAGAACTATTGAATTATTAGAGCTTCTGAGAAACAAAATACCCGATATTACGATACGAACTACTTTTATTGTCGGTTATCCTAATGAAACAGAAGAAAGATTTGATGAGTTAGTAAGTTTTATAGAAGAATTTAAGTTTGATAGGCTCGGTGTTTTTGATTATTCGGTTGAAGATGATACTGTCGCATTTCCGTTGGGCGATAAAATTTCGCAAGAAGAGAAAGATTACCGTAAGAATAAAATAATGGAAATTCAAGAACAAATTTCTTACGAAAAGAATCAAAATTTAATAGGTAAAACCCTAAAAGTGATAATTGATAACGAAGAAGAAGATTATTATATTGCCCGAAGTTCTAAAGACGTTCCTGAGGTGGATTGCGAAGTATTAATAAAAAAAGAAGGTAGTTTAATAATAGGCGAGTTTTATACCGTAAATGTAATTGATTGTGATGAATTCGATTTGTTTGCAAAAATATCCTGATAATTTGGAGATTATTAGATGAAGAATAAATATATAATAATATTAAATTTTATTTTAGCTTGTTCGTTATTCGGGCAAGTAGAAAATTCTTCAAAAGAAAGCCCTTATGCTTTTAATCCGGGGTTTTATTTGGATGTTGCAAATTATAAATCGTTAGAAACTGGAAAAACAAAAGTTGATATATTTTTGCAAATACCATATCATACTTTAAAGTTTATAAAAGAAGATGATGGGTTTAAATCTAAATTTAGTATTTCTATTATATTTATGGATGAAGATAAAAAAAACGTTTTTGCCGAAAAATTGTGGAATCAGGAAGTTAAGGCGGCAAATTCTGACGAATATCTCTCAAAAGAGAATTTTAAATATTTTTATACTTCGTTTAATTTAACTCCGGGTAAATATATTTTACGTTGTGAAATAATTGATAAAGGTTCAAATAAAAACGGATTGACCGAAGCAAATATTAATGTTACAGATTTTAATGAAAACATTAATATTAGTGATATAATTTTGGTAAAAGGGATGGTTAATAATCAAGTAGTGCCAAATGTTGCGAGATATATTACAGGAAGTGACTCTTCAATTACTTTCTTTTATGATATCTTTTCCGATACCGGTAAGATTATGAAAATAAACTATTCGATATTAGATAAAAAGCAAAACGAAATTTTTACCAGTAACGATACTTTAAACTTAAAGAAGGATAAAAATAGAATATTTAAAACTTTAAATAATGTAAAACTTGCTTTAGGGGAGTATGTAATTGTTGTAAAGTTGCTTGATAACAAAGATAAGATTATTAAAAGTATGATAAAAAGAATATTTTCCAATATAACAGGTTTTCCTCAGTCAATAACAGATCTTGATAAGGCAGTATCTCAATTGGTTTATATTGCTGTAGGAGACGAACAAAGTTTTATTGAAGAATCTAAAGATTATGAAGAAAAATTAAATAGATTTAGAGCGTTTTGGAAAGCCAAAGACCCAACTCCAAATACAATAGAAAACGAAGTTTTTAACGAATACTACAGACGAATTGCATATTCCAACGAAAAGTTTAAGACTTATATGGAAGGCTGGAAAACAGATATGGGAATGGTTTATATCCTTTTGGGACCTCCTAATAATGTAGAACGACACCCTTTTGAGTACGATAGCAAACCATACGAAATATGGGAATATTATACCTTAAATAGAAGATTCCTGTTTGTTGACGAAACGGGTTTTGGGGAATATAGATTGGCAAATAGGGTATTTGGCGATTGGTTTAGATACAGACAATAAAACAGAATAGATAAAAATTATGATATTAACAGTAACACTTAATCCGTTATTAGAAAAAAGACTTTATTTTAATAGCTTAAAATTAAATAGCAATAATAGAAGTATTAAAGAAGAATTTAAATCCGGCGGAAAAGGGATAAACGTAAGCAGGCAATTAAATAAACTTGGTTTAAATAATCAAGCAATTACATTTTTAGGAGGGCAGACCGGTAAAGACTTGCGTAAAATTTTAATGGAAGAAAATATTAATTTTTTTGCGGTTTCTTCTAAAAGTAACACCCGTGAAGCTGTAATTGCGGTTGATAACCAAACAAATAATATAACAACCCTATTTCCGGTTAATCCCATTATTACCGAAGCTGAAGCAAAAGATTTTGCCGGTAAACTTGAAAAGATGATTATGAATTGTTCAATTGTTGTGTTTTCGGGTAGTTCGCCATGTAGTGAAACAGATTTTATTTTCCCTTATGGTATTAATCTTGCAAACAAATATGATAAAATTTCCGTATTAGATACTTATGGAAATCATTTGAAAGCTTGTATTGATGCAAAACCGACAGTAATACATAATAATGTTGAAGAATTAAACTCTTCGTTAGGTATTAATATTTCAAATGAAGAAGATTATCTGAATATACTAAACGATTTATACAAAAAAGATATAAAACTTTCGTTTATTACAAACGGAGATAAAGAAACATATTGTTCAAAATTTAATTTTCATTATAAAATTTCCAACCCTAAAATAAACCAAATTGACCCAACGGGAAGCGGAGATGCTTTTATTGCCGGAATAGTTTATGGCTTGGAGAAGGATTTTGTTTTTGACGAATTTATAAAAATCGCATCGGCATTAGGGGCTTATAATGCCTCGGTATCGGATACTTGTAACTTTGAATTTAGTAGCTTTAATTATTTAATAGAATCGGTTAATGTAAGCCCGATTGGTAAAAAAATGAAATTAATAGATGATAGTCCGACTATTTAAACTTTTTTTAATTGTTTTTTTCTTTTCAATTACTAATCAGTTTTCTCAACAAGTTAAAACTATTAATATTCTAACGCAAAAATTAAAAAACGATGATTTTATTAAAGAGACAAAAAAATTTATTAATAGCCAAATCAGTTTATCGCTTATTGATTCAGTAAAACGAAAAGTAGCAAATATTTTAATTGGCAAAAGTTATTATACATTTAAGATTGATTCGGTAAGTGTATTTATCCCTTCTGATAGTCTATATTCCGAAATTTCCGTTTTTATTAATGAAGGATATAAGACATTTATTAAAGATTTTACTATTTCGGGGCTTGATATTGAAGATAGTTTAGTTGTTTATGAAAAGTTATCATTTTTAAAAGAGGATGAACTAAATAAGGAGTTAATAGAAAACACATTTAACGATATACTAAACGATTTTGAAAATTCGGGACATCCCTTTTCGTCCATTACAATTAAAAGTATTATTTCTAATACCGATAGTAGTAATAGAGCAAATTATGCTTCAATTTATCTTGAATTTAATAAACGTGAAAAAAGCGGAATAGATAGTATAAAGATTGAGGGAAATACAAAAACAAAAGATTTTGTGATTTTGCGTGCAATCGGGTTAAAAAAAGGGGATGAATATAACCAAGAAAAAATTGATTTAATTCCAAATAGATTGAATCGCTTAAGATTTTTTGAGCCGGTACAAATACCCGAGTATTTTATAGTTAAAAACGGGAAGGGTATATTGAATGTAATTATTAAAGAAGCAGAAACTAATAATTTTGACGGTGTATTAGGATACGTTCCGGCTGCAAACGATAAAGAAAAAGGATACTTTGTAGGGTATGTTAATTTTAACTTGCGAAATATTTTTGGTACCGGAAGGGGAGCAAATTTTAAATGGCAGCAAATAAATAGGTATAGTCAGGAACTGGAATTAAAATATTTAGAACCATGGTTGTTTGATTATCCGCTTAACGTTAATTTGAATTTGTATCAAAAAAAACAAGATACCACGTATGTGCAAAGATTATATGGGGGAAGTTTAGAGTATCTTGCTACCGAAGATATCTCGACATTATTAAGTGTTTCCTTAAGTACAACAATTCCTACCGAAAATTTATACTCCAAATTTACGGTTTATAATTCAAGTATCTTTTCTTCGGGGTTAAGTTTTATAATGGATACCAGAGACGATTTTTATGCACCCAGACAAGGGTTATATTTTAACACGGGATATAAATTTAGTACAAAAAAAATAAACGGACCGATAAAGTACTTAAGTAAGGATACTAAAACAAAAACCGAATTACAGAAATATGAACTTGATTTTGAGTTTTTTTACGAAATATTTTATAGACAAATATTCGCATTAACGTTTCATCTTAAAGAGCTAAAGGGAGATTTAATTGAAGTAAGCGACCTTTTTGAACTTGGCGGAAATAATACTTTACGAGGTTATAGAGAACGTCAATTTTTAGGCAACAGAGTTATGTGGTCTAACTTGGAATATAGAGCGCTGTTAACAAGGCGTTCGTATGCGTTTTTGTTTATTGATAATGGTTATATATTACGCAATGCCGATTTAGCAAAACAGACCGAAAAACAAACTTTATATAAGTATGGCTATGGTTTTGGTTTAAGTTTAGAAACCGGAGTAGGAGTTCTTAAAGTAAGCTATGCTATTGCCGGAGGCGGAAATATTAACGAAGGATTTATCCACTTTGGAATAGCTAACGAGTTCTAATAATTTGGTGGTTTAATGTTAATAACTTTTCCTTCATAAAAAATAATTGTTCCTTTATTACCGTGAATATTTTGGTAATACCAAATTTCAGTAAGCCCTTTTTCAATATGTCTTGGGTTGCCAACCAACATTATTACCGTCTTTTTATCCATCCCTTTTTCTATTTTGCACCAATCGTTTTTTATATATCTATAAAAAAAGTTTGATGAATCATGCTTTAAAAAATCTTTACTCCCTAAAACATCAATACTATTAGGATGTGAATGGGAAATGTCTTTATTAATAACATAACTTTTGTTAAAAGGCATATAAGGTTTGCCATTATTTAATAACGATTCCATAAAAACATATAGCAAAATATAAAATACAAGTACTAGTAAAATGAACGGAAAAACCGAATTATCCTTAATCCTCATATAAAATCACCCGATTAAATTTGTTTAATTCATTTAATTAATCCAAATAAAAAACATAAACGTTATAGTCCCAATAATATTTAATTAAGGGGCAATTTAACAATAAACTCGGCTCCGTTTCCTAAACTGCTTATAATAGAAAGAGTCCCATTTTGTGAATTAATAAAGTCTTTACATACCGAAAGCCCAATACCGCTTCCTTTTTCGTTATTTGTTCCAAAAGATGAATTTATTGTTTTGTTACTTAAAATTGCTTCAATCATTTCTTCCGAAATCCCTCGTCCACTATCTTTAATAGCAAAAAATACTTCATTATCGGTTTTATTACAACTTATTGTAATTGTTCCTTTTTCGGGAGTAAATTTAATAGCATTAGATAATAAATTCCGTATGATGGTACTAGTCATATCCTTATCGGCGTTAATAAAATTATCGGAAGAAAAGTTTTTTATTATCGAAATGCTTTTAAGTTTAATGTTAGCACTGTTTTGAGAAAGTATAGTTTCAAATTCTTCATAAATGTTAAAATTGCTAATAGTAGGCATTATTTTTTCTTGTTGTAATTTAGCCCATTTAGATAAATTATCTATCATATCAACCAAAGAAAATGAGGCGGATAAAAGTATTTCAGAGTAGTTTTTTATCCCTTTTATTCCGGATTCTTCCGCTTGCTCTTTAATAATATTCGCAAAACCCAGTATGCTAAAAAAAGGATTTTTTAGGTCGTGTGCAATTATCGAAAATAATTTATGTTTTGTTTCGTTTGCTTTTTCAAGAAGTTTGTTTTTCTCGATAAGTTGATCGTTAACCGTAACCAAATTAATGTTTTGGATTTTAATTTTGTTATTAAGTTTTCTAACTTTAAACAGTTGGTAAGCAATAATAAATAATGCAATTAAACTAATAATAAAAATATATCCATAAAAATAATTGATTAACTTGTTATTCTGTATAATGGTTTTTTGAAGTTCGTTTTCTTTTTTTAACCTTATGCTAAATTCTGTAGATTTTTCAATTGAGCTTTTAATGTCTCTTTCATTTATTAAATTTACAATGCTTTCATTTAAAAGTTGTTCTTTTAATTCGTTATACTTTTCAAGGTATAATACAGATTCCTCGAATTTTTTTAACGCTTTATTAATTTTGTATAGGTTAAAATAATTATCTCTTAAAATAACCGAATAACGATTTCCCGAACTAATATCCAAAGCCTCGTTTACGTCTTTTAATGCTAAATCGTATTTACCGGTATTAATATATATTTCGCCTCTTTTTGTTAATAGTAACGATATGACAAATTTATCCAAAATATTATCCTTGTTTTCTAATCCAAGATTGTAATATTTTAATGCTTTGTCAAATTTCCCCTCAGCTTGGTATAATTTACCGTAAAGATAATAAACATCGGTAATAAGTAAATCTCTTTTTGCAATTTTGTAATAAGTTAGCGAGCTATCCAGAAAAGTTTTGGATTCGGTAAAATTATTTAATTCTAAATCTAAGTCGGCAAGTCTTCTGTAAGCGTATGCAATTCCGTAATAATTTTGTTGCGTTTTTGCCAAAACCAAACCCTCTTGCATATATTCTTTGGCTTTTTTATAATATTTTAATCGCTGAAAAACCAGTCCTAAATTATTGTAAGTTAGCAGAAGAGTTGAAGTATCTTTACCGGCTTTACAAAATTTTTCGGCTTTAGTGTAGTTTAAATAAGCATTTAACAAATCGCCCAATTTCCAGTAAATAACACCTATTGAATTATAAGCATGCCCCAGAGCAGCAGTATCCTTTAAAAGCTTTCTAAATTCCAAGTTTTTATTTGCAAAGGTTAGGGCAGAATCCAAAGAGCCGGTCATAATATAGTTTTGAGCAATAGATCTAACGAACAAAGCTTTTGTTTTGGTATCGGAAGAGCTTAAAATCGATTTGTATTTTGGAATAATTAGTTCTAAATTATAGTTGTATTTGCCGTTAAAGTAATAATAATTAGTAATTAACTTGTATAAATTAACAAACTCGGGGTTATCGTAATTTTTAAAATGGCTTAAAGTGTTTTTTGCCAAACCTACAAATTTATTTAATTCGTTTGCATCTTTATAAGCTTGTAAAGCAGTAAGATAATATTTAATATTAGGGTGCGCACTGCTTAAATTAAGTTCAAATACTAATTGGTCGGTGTATTTTACAGCATTTGTTATATCGTTTTTACTTAAAGATATATTAATTATTTCATTTAAAACATCAAACCTATTTTGTGTTTCGCCTTTACTTAAAAGGTTTTGTAAACTATCTAAATTTCCGTTTGCCGATACAGAAGAAAATATAAATAGAAATATTATATAAAGCATAAATTACCAATTTGACAAATGGAAAATACTACTTTTTTTTGAGTAAGTAAATAGCTTAATTATTCAATAGTACTATAGAATAATTAAGTTTTAACCGGTCTATATTTGCATATTGGAGGTTTTTAAAACAATTTAGAAAAAATATTTAAGGAAAAATAATTAAAAATATAAAAATAATTTGCATTTTTTAAGCAATTGCCTTATATTTTGAGCCATAATTTTGTAAAATCCTAAATAAATAAGTGTTATGACGTTAGATAATTTAGATATTAAGATATTGAACATGCTTCAAGTAAATGCCAGAACAAAACGAAATGTTATGGCAGAAGCAATAGGTCTATCGCTACCTTCATTAAGCGATAGATTAAAAAAATTAGAAGAAAACGGAATAATTGAAGGTTATTATACTAAGCTAAATAGAAAATATTTTAAGTATGACATAATGGCATTTGTATCTATAGTTATGGAGTCATCAAAGTATTATGATGAACTGGCAGAAAATATTAAAAACACCCCCGAAATATTAGAATGTTATTCGGTACTTGGCGAGGGGTCTCATATAGTTAAGGCAATGGTAAAAGATACGAATGCATTAGAAAATTTATTAAGTAAAATACAATCGTGGACAGGTGTAACAAGAACAGTCTCTTCGTTTGTACTGTCTGCAATAAAAGAGTCAACAAAAATAAATATATAAAGGATTAATTATGCCAAAAACAAAATCAAGCACTCAAAAAGTTGTTGATTACATAAAAGAGAACGACATCAAGTTTGTCGATTTTAAATTTATGGATTTTCCGGGACAGTGGCAACACATAACTATTCCGGCTGCAGAGTTTAGTATCAATACATTTGAAAACGGAGTAGGTTTTGACGGTTCTTCTATGCGAGGATGGAAAGCAATACACGAAAGCGATATGTTATTAATCCCCGATGCCGATTCTATGTTGTTGGATCCGTTTGTAAATGCCCCTACAATTAGTTTAATTTGTGATGTTTATGAACCTGCAACAAAAGAAAAGTACGGAAGATGCCCTAGAAACATAGCTCAAAAAGCGGAAGCATTTTTAAAATCTACGGGGTTGGCAGATGTTGCTTATTTTGGACCGGAAGCGGAATTTTTTGTTTTTGACGATGTAAGATTTGATACTCAACCAAACAGTCAATTTTATTTTGTAGATAGTGACGAAGGACGTTGGAATAGCGGACGAGAAGAAAACCCGAATTTGGGATATAAACCAAGATTTAAAGAAGGGTATTTCCCGGTATCACCTACAGACTCTTTAAATGATTTAAGAAATGAAATGTGTTTGCGTTTAATGGATGCAGGAATTCCTGTAGAAGCCCAACATCACGAAGTTGCAAGCGGAGGGCAGTGTGAAATAGACTTACGTTATCAACCTTTATTAAAAGCAGCAGATCAATTATTATTATTTAAGTATATTGTTAAAAATACTGCAAGGATAAATAACAAAACCGTTACTTATATGCCTAAACCAATTATTGGTGATAATGGAAGCGGAATGCATGTGCATGTAAGTTTATGGAAGAAGGGAGAACCTTTATTTGCAGGTAACGGATACGCAGGTTTAAGTGAAATGGCTTTATATTTTATCGGCGGATTATTAAAACATGCTCCTGCATTACTGGCAATTACCAATCCAACTACAAACTCCTATAAAAGATTAGTACCGGGTTTTGAAGCTCCTGTTAACTTAGCATATTCGCAAAGAAATAGAAGTGCATCAATAAGAATTCCGATGTACTCGGCTTCTCCAAAGGCAAAAAGAGTTGAATTTCGTTGTCCCGATCCTTCATCAAATCCTTATTTGGCTTTTGCTGCTATTTTAATGGCAGGTGTTGATGGTATATTAAACAGAATAGACCCGGGTGACCCTTTAGATAAAGATATATACGATATGGCTCCCGAAGAATTGAAGAACGTTCCTTCCACTCCGGAATCGTTACAGGCGGCATTAAAAGCTTTGGCAGAAGACCATGAATTTTTATTGCGAGGCGATGTTTTTACCGAAGATGTAATAAACGCATGGATAAATTATAAGATAGAAAAAGAAATAAAACCAATGGCTTTGTTACCTCACCCATTTGAATTTTCGTTGTATTACGACGTATAAAAAGAACTCATCACTCAACTCAAATAGAAAGGCTGTCGGGGAAATTAAAAATACCCGGTGGCTTTTTTTATTTTAAAAATATCAGCTTTTATTAGCAACAAAAATAACAAAAGAACGTCTAAATAGTTTTTAACTAAAATAGGTGTAACATGAGAAAAATTTTTTTCTTGTTTTTGCTCAGTTCTTATGTTTTTGCTCAATTACCCGAAATAAACGTGCCCTATAAAAGATACGTTTTAAAAAACGGGTTAAATGTTTTACTTCATGAAGATCATACATTGCCGTTAATAAGTGTAAATACTTGGTATCATGTTGGAAGCGGAAACGAAAAAAAAGGATTAACGGGATTTGCCCATCTTTTCGAGCATCTTATGTTTGAAGGAAGCGGACACGTTTCCGAAGGAATGTTTGATATCTATCTAGAAGCTGCCGGTGGTGATAACAACGGCTCAACAAGTAACGATAGAACAAACTATTGGGAAACAGTTCCTTCAAATGCTTTAGAATTAGCTTTATACTTGGATAGTGACAGAATGGGCTATTTAAAAGATGCAATGACTCCGGAAAAAGTTGACGGGCAACGTTCGGTTGTAATGAACGAAAAAAGACAATCCGTTGATAATGCCCCTTACGGAAAAGCTTGGGAATATTTAATGGCTAATTTGTTCCCGGAAGGTCATCCGTACCATCATACCACAATAGGAAGTATGGAAGATTTACAAGCTGCTTCGTATCAAGATGTACTGAACTTTTGCGATACATATTACGTGCCCAACAATGCAAGTTTGGCAATTGCCGGCGATATTAATATTGAAGAAACTATAAAACTTGTAGAAAAATATTATAACGAAATTCCGATGGGCAAACAAGTACCGCCTGTAAATCTGGTTCATGCAGAATTAAACGAAAATAAAGTAATTACTTTAGAAGATAAAGTACAGTTGCCTCGTTTGTATATGGCATGGCTTTCTACTGCACAATATTTACCGGGTGATTGTGAATCTGAAATACTTGCAAACATACTTGCCGGCGGAAAAAACTCTCGTTTATACAAAAAATTAGTGTATGATTTACAAATAGCTCAAGATATAAGTGCATTTCAGTATAACATGAAAATTGGGGGAAGTTTTATTATCATTGCTACTGCAAAAGATGGAATTTCGTTAGAAAGAATAAAAGAAGAGATAATTAAAGAAATAGACGAAATAAAAAACAATCCTCCAACAAAGCGAGAACTTGAAAGAACAATTAATCAGTTTGAAGCAGCATACTTAAGTAATTTGGAATCGGTCGGTGGATTTGGCGGAAAAGCAGATTTGTTGAATCAATTTTACTTCTTTACCGGTAACCCCGATTACTTTAACGAAAATATAGCCAGATACAGAGCCGTATCGGAAAAAGACATTCAAACCTATGCAGTATCTTATCTAAAAAATAACGGTTGTGTTGTTTTAAGTATAGTACCTGAAGGTAAAACGGACTTGGCTGTAAAACAAAATTCTGCGGAGGTAAAATAATTATGAAAAAATTTATTTTTACACTATCAATAATATTAGTTTTAGTTTGTAATTCTACGGCTCAAGTTTTAGATAGAACTAATCCGCCTAAATTAGGAACACCACCTAAGTTAAACCTCCCTTTACCCGAAAAATTTAGTCTATCAAACGGAATTGAGGTTACTTTGATTGAAAAACACCAAGTGCCATTAGTAAACATTAATATAGTTGTTAATGTAGGTGCGGTGTATGAAGATGAAAATAATGCAGGAATATTTGATTTTACGGCAGATTTATTAGATGAAGGAGCAGCCGGAAAAAATGCATTACAAATAGCTGATGAAATAGATTATTTAGGAGCTACCATTAATACTTATTCCGGTTACCATGAATCAGGAATATATATTAACACACCGTTAAGTAAATTAGAACAGACTTTACAAATTTCATCCGAAATACTGTTAAAACCCGATTTTCCCGAATCGGAATTTAAAAGACTAAAAAATGAACGATTGGGAACTATGATGCAATTTTTTGACGAACCAAGAAGAATTGCAAGTGTTGGTTTTAATAAATTGTTATGGGGATTTAATCATCCTTACGGAAGACCTTTAATAGGACTTGAAAAAAGTGTAAAAAATTTTGACAGAAACTCTGTTAAAATGATATATGACAAATATTTTAAGTCGAATAATGCACAAATTATTGTAGCCGGAGATATTAAAAAGAAAGAATTAAAAGATATATTGGAAAAGTATTTTGCAGGATGGGAAAAGGGGAAATTCTCGGAAAGCAGAGTAGCTATTCCCGAAGTAAATAAAAAAACAATAATAAACATAATTGATAAACCGGGATCTGCACAGTCTGTTATTTTTATAGGAACAATAGGAGTAAAACGTAATACACCCGATTATACTGCAATTTCTGTAATGAATACAATATTAGGCGGTTCGTTTACATCTAGGTTAAATGATAATTTGCGCGAAAAACACGGTTATACTTACGGGGCAAGTTCGTTTTTTAGCTTCAGAAAAGAAACTGGTGTATTTGCCGCTACCTCAAGTGTGCAAACCGAAGTTACCGATAGTGCATTATTCCAATTCTTTTATGAATTAAATTCTATAAAAAAACCTTTATCGGATGAAGAATTGCAAAAGGGGAAAAACTATTTAGCTTTAAGTTATCCCAGTAATTTTTCAACCGTTGCCGATATTCAAAACCAACTGACGAATATGGTAATTAATAATTTACCTAATAACTATTTTAATACTTTTGTAACGGATGTTTTAAATGTATCTAAAAACGATGTTAAAAAAGTTGCAGAAAAATATATCAAAACCGATAATATGATTGTGGTTATTGTTGGAGACAAGGAAAAAATTCTTGAATCTATTAAAAAGTTAAATTTGGGAGATGTAAAAACTTTTACAATTACCGAAATGTTTGGGCAAGTGCCTAAGTTAATAGAGTAATTTTTATTAAAGCCGAGTTAAAAAGCTCGGCTTTTTATTTACCGTATAATAAAGTTTCTACACCTTCACATAAAATATGGGCAATAGTAATATGTCCTTCTTGAATACGCTGGGTATTGCTTGAAGGAATGATAACAGGAAAATCTACCATATCTTTTAATTTTCCTCCGCTACCTCCTAAAAAACCAACTGTAATAATCCCTTTTTCTTTTGCAGTATTAACCGCTTTAATAACATTAGGTGAATTACCGCTAGTAGAAATTGCCAATAAAGAATCTCCTTTATTGCCTAAACCTTCAACCAAGCGAGCAAAAACATTTTCAAAACCAATATCGTTTCCGCCTGCAGTAAGATTACTGGTATCTGTAGTTAACGCAATAGCGGGTAAAGCGGGTCTTTGTATATTATGACTAAGTCTTATCATAAATTCTGCTGCAATATGTTGGCAATCTGCCGCACTGCCGCCGTTTCCGCATAAAAGTAATTTATTTCCGTTTTTAATAACGTGTGTTACGGCATTAACCATATTTGCAATTTGGAGCGAACATTTTTCAAGAATTTCCAATTTAACTTTGCTGCTTTCGGTTAGCGAGTCTATAATAAATTGATTGAGTTCCAAGTAATTCTCCTAAGTAATAATGGTTCTATTTTGGTTAGTGTGAATAGCTTTAGCAAATTCTTTTATTAAATCAAAATTTTCTTCTTTTTCAAAATAGTTTCCGGTAACAATCATTTTAGCCCCCGAAACAACCTTGTTATAGGCATCTTCGGGAGTTTTAATGCCTCCGCCAACAATTAAGGGGATTTCGGAATATGAAGATACAATCTTTACCATTTCGTTAGGTACGCTGTTAATTGCACCGCTACCTGCTTCCAAATATACCATTTGCATTCCCAAATATTTAGCAGCTAAAGCCGTAGATGCTGCAATTTCGGGTTTATTACGTGGAATCGGCATGCTATTACTAATATACTCGGCGGTAGTTTTGCCACCACTTTCAACTAAAATATATCCGGTGCTAATCGGTTCAATACCATATTTTTTTATTATAGGAGCAGCCAATACATGTTCTCCTATTAATTGATGGGCATTTCTACCGCTAATTAATGATAGAAATAATAATGCATCTGCAAATTTTGATACTTGAGAAACGCTACCGGGGAAAATTATAACAGGTTTATTTGTTATTTTTTTTATATCGGTTAAACAAAGGTCTAAATCACCTCCAAACATTAAACTTCCGCCAATTAAAAAGCCGTCAACTTCACTTTTAATTGAAACATCAATAAGTTTACGCAATTTTTCCCCGCTTGTTTTGTCAGGGTCTATCAGTAAAAAGTATGCAGCTCCTTTTTGCCTGTACACTTCTTGTATATAATTAAATATTTTCATTCTTAATAACTAAATTTTAACTTGTTAAAGATAAGAAACTTTGCTATAATTCTCATAAAAAAAAATAATTTAAATAAATATTATGACCCAAAACACAAAAGAAAAGGAAATATTACCTGCTTTTTGCGATTATTATTGTAAATATGCCCAATTTACCGATCCCAATTCTATTGGTGCATGCAGAAAAGAATTGGCGGTTTGGTGCCAAAAAACGCAAAGATATAACAATAAAAACAATAAATGTATTGCCAAAAAATAATAAGTTATTTTAATTTTAATAATTGACAATTACATCTTTTATTTTTAACTTAATTTATCATTCAATTAATAATATTTAGGTGGAAAAATGAAAAATTTATTATTGTTTTTAATTATTCCGGTATTATTACAGGCACAAAATGCGGGAGGTGTTTTTACGGTAGGTCCTAATATGAACGCACCAAGAATGGGGCAACATCATTTTATTTTGGACAATGGAGACATAATTCTTTTAGGAGGACATACAACAGATTTTGTTTCTATGAATACCGCAGAGTATTTTTCTAACTTAAATACGTTTACTCTATTAAATATGAACTACCCACATGATACTCCGGCATTGGTTAAACACAGTAACGGATTATATTATATTTTTGGAGGATCGGCAGATTTGGGTATAGCCCCCGGGTATAACACTATTGATGTTTTTAACCCTTCAAATAATACGTTTAGCCCACTTGGTTCTGATATGAATTATGGAAGAATGGTGTTAAACGGGGCTGAGTTAACAAACGGTAAAATACTACTTGTTGGCGGTTGGTATGATTATAATAGTGCTACATACGGAGAAATTTTTGATCCGGTTAATAACACTTTTACGTTAACTGGAGGACTAAATTATCCAAGGTCAAGCCCAATTGTGGTTCCGACAACCGATGGTAAGGCGTATATATTTGGGGGTAGCGGTGTTTATGGCACTCCCTATTACGAAAATGTTGAAGAATACGACCCAAATACAAATCAATTTACAATTGTTTCGGAAACGGTTTTAAGTAGTCCGACCGGACTTTCTTTATTTAATAATTTTAAGGTTAACGGAAGTAATAAAGATTATAACGGAAATTATGTTTACTATACTACTGAAACAACTACGGGTATAATTCATTTAATAAGCTTTAACCCAACAACCAAAGTATTTGAAAAAATTATTTTAGATAAGGAAATATCATTACAAACCAACTTTGGAATTAGTGCATATACCTTAAATAAAACAAAAGATATTATTTACTTATTGGCTCAATCTTATGTTGACGGAAGTTCAAAAGTT
This sequence comes from Melioribacteraceae bacterium, assembly GCA_036743235.1. Classification (GTDB taxonomy): domain Bacteria; phylum Bacteroidota; class Ignavibacteria; order Ignavibacteriales; family Melioribacteraceae; genus JAEXOD01. The sequence goes on along the minus strand of DAINPX010000007.1, from coordinate 3,253 downwards.
TGTCTTTATACTGTAGATTTAAGGACTAACACATTATATGAGCCTACAGGCGTTTATACTTTACCAATTTATTATTTAGTTGGCAGTGTATCTATGGATATGATGGTTAATGGCAATATTCTTGTTGCAGGAGGGTCAACTTCAAGCGACTATTATTATAATTTTAATCCGGTTGCAAATACAATTATTATTGAACCGAGTATTACCAAAGTAGAGCCGATAAATAAAAACTTGCCTACCGATTTTAATCTTCAGCAAAATTATCCCAACCCGTTTAACCCTTCAACAAAAATCAGTTTCTCGTTAAATAAAGAAGGGTTTACAAGTTTAAAGGTTTATGATATTTTAGGAAATGAAGTTGCTACTTTAATTGAGGAAGAAATGAGCACCGGTAATTATGAAATTGAATTTAACTCTTTACAAAAAGGACTAAATTTAGCAAGCGGAATTTATGTTTATAATTTAAAACAAAATGGTAATTCTATTAGTAAAAAAATGATATTGCAAAAATAAAGTTGTAAATAATTTGTTTATTCTTAAAAACTCGTATTAAGATTAATTTCTTATTACGAGTTTTTTTTATATATAATAAATACGTATTTTTAAATTTTATTTGTGAAATTTTTGAGCTAAAATTTGATAAATCGTTTAATTATAATACTAATTCTTTTTGTTTTTAAAACCGGATATTCGCAAACAAATCAAAAAGCTATTGATAGTCTAAAACAATTGCTTGTAGGTTCAGCTAATTATACTTTAAGTAATTATCTTAGTCAAATTGCCGAATTGTATGATAAAGATCCGGAAAAAAGGATTTCATATGCCAAGCGTTCAATTTCTATTGCGGAATATGTGGAACGTTTTGATATTGCTTGCAAATCCAGAATTATATTAGGGCAAGCTTACATACAAAAAATGGAGTTTGATTCTGCCATAACAATTTACTCAAAAGGCTTTGAATATTTTAAATATTTTGATGATAAAAAAATAAAAGCAAAATTATTTTCTGTTTTGGGCTTAGCTTATGAACGAAAATATTTGTTTAGCTTAGCAAACGAATATCATGCAAAAGCTTTGGTATTAAATAAAGAAACAAAGGATAAAGATGAGATTGCTTATTCGTTAACAAATATCGGATTAAACTATTGGCGAACCGGTGAATATAAGGAAGCCGAAAAATATTATATAGAAGCACTGAAGTATAGGCAGGAAACAAATAATAAGCGTGCACTTTCAATTACATATAATAATTTAGGTGTTTTACATTGGAACTGGGGAAACTATTTTAAGGCATTAAAATTTTATCTATCTGCCTTAGAATTAAAGGACGAAGCTAAAGATAGTAACGGATTAGTTTTGTCTTATAATAATATCGGATTATTATATCAAAAATTCGGCGATTATGATAAAACCAAAGAGTATTATTACAAAGGACTTGAAATAGCAACAAAAGTAAATTACCAATTCGGAATAGCGTACTCAAACGAAAATTTGGGGTACTATTTTTTACAACAGAAATTATATAACGAAGCGGATAGTTATTTTCAAAAATCGTTACAGCAATATAAAAATATTTTTCATAAAGGCGGACAGTGTAATATATATAATCACCTTGGTAATTTAAATTATCAATTAGAAAATTTATCTGATGCAATTAATTATTATTCCAAAGCGTATCAGCTCTCTTTAGAAGCAAGCGATAAAAAAGCAATGATTTTATCATACAATAACTTGGGTAAGGCTTACAATAAATTAAAAGATTATAATAAATCCAAGTTATATCTACAGAATGCTTTGCAAATGATGGAAGGAGAAAAGTTGCCTGATTTTGTTAAAGATACATATGCTTATTTGTCTGAAGCTTACGAAAAAACCGGTGATATAGGAAAAGCTTTAAACTATTTAAAAATGTATAAAGTTACAAGCGATAGCTTATACAGTTCCGAAAATTTTAGAGTTATAAATGACTTTAAGGAAAAATACGAAGCGGAAAGAAGGGACAAAGAAAACGAGGCGTTAAAATCTAAAGCATTAATTCAAGCAGCGGAAATAGAAAAGCAAAATTATTTGACGAATTTTGGTATTATTATTATAGTAATATTTGTTTTAGCTACGTTAGTATTGATTTATTTAAACCGTTTGAAACGATTAAAGAATATAGAACTTATAGAATCTAAAAATAACGTAGATAAACTTAATAAAGAACTTATGGAAGCGATGGAGAAAATTTCTACATCCGAAAAAATATTGAAAGAGGCGAATGCCACAAAAGATAAGTTCTTTTCTATTATTGCTCACGATTTGCGGAATCCGTTTATGAGTTTACTTGGCTTTTTGGATTTATTAACCAATAGCTATAACGAATATGATGAAAATGATAGAATTGAAATGATAAATAACACTAATTCGCTTGCTGTAAATACATTTAAACTACTTGAAAATCTTTTACAGTGGAGTAGATTACAAACCGAAGGAATTCAATTTTACCCAAGAAAAATTAATATTACTCGTTTAATTAAACTAAATATCGATTCTCTTAAGCCGGGGGCTTCACTAAAAAGTATCAATCTATCGTTAATTACTAACGAAGCAATTGAGTTTTTAGGTGATGAAGACATGTTAAATACTATATTTAGAAACTTAATTTCAAATAGTATTAAATTTACTCCTGAAAGAGGTTTTGTTGTTGTAGAAATTGAGAAAAAATTCAAATTACTTACAGTTTCAATAACCGATAGCGGTATTGGTATGGATGCCGACACTATAAATAATTTGTTTAAGGTCGGAAAAATTAAAAGTCGTAAAGGTACAAAAGGTGAAAAAGGAACGGGTATTGGATTAATGCTAACTTACGAATTTATTGAAAAACATAACGGAACAATTAATGTAATAAGCGAACCCGGAAAAGGGAGCAAATTTATAATTGATTTTCCCGTGAATGAATAATTTATAAAGATTGTATTTAATTTAGAAGTTTTTATTTTCGAATTTCTTTTAATAATGCATTTGTGTTATTAAATTAAAAAAGCCCCGGAAAGTTGAAGGAACCTCGGGGCTTTTTCTGAAAGGAGTTGCTTTTTATTTACTTAGAATCATCTTTTTAACTAAGACGGTATTTCCGAGTTTTAACGAATACAAATAAACACCTGAAGAAACTATATTTCCTTTTTGGTCTTTACCGTCCCATCTTACTTCATATGTACCTTTTCCGTTAATGTTAATATATATGGTTCTAATTAGTTGACCCAATGTG
>DAINPX010000006.1:20736-25331 GCA_036743235.1 Melioribacteraceae bacterium | reverse complement strand
GCCACCCATTGTTTGTAAAGCACCGGTTGCAGGATCAAATACTAAAGCAACAGTTTGAGGTCCACCTATTACTGTATTTCCGTCTGAATCAACTAAGTCGTAGGTCATATCATATGAATCGGCTGCGGTTTTTGCATAAGTAATATTCATAGTATAAGCGTTTCCGTTCATATCATAGATTACATTACTATCAGGAACCGTATCACCAATTGCCATTGACGAAGTTAAATTACCTGTTTGTACAAAATTTTCAGTTCTGGTTAACGGACTTGTACTGCTTAAGTTACCGCCCCATGAAGTTTGTGTTGTTGCTACTGCGGGCAATCTTAAATTAGTATCAATATAAATATCTTCTAAATTATTTCCCGGAGGTATTACACCGTCTTCAGTTGCAACTTTACCCTGAACAATAGCACCGTTTTGAGGATTAACAAGTTTACCTTCTGCATCAAAAACATAAGCACCGGCTCTGCTGTAATATTCTTTGCCGTTGCTTTTCAAAATAAATAGACCGTTCCCCTGAATAGCTAAATCGGTTGTTAAACCGGTTCTTTCAAAAGTACCTTGCGTCCAGTTTCTATCAATAGAGTTAACTTTCATACCTAAACCAACTTGAAACGAGTTTGTACCGCCTGTAGTTGTTGTAGGGTCTGTTCCGTAACGAACATATTGATTAAAAGTATCGCTGAATGTAATTCTGCTTCCTTTGAAGCCGATTGAGTTAACGTTAGCAATATTGTTACCAATAACGTCTAACATTGTTTGATGGTTGCGTAAACCTGATACGCCTGCGAAAAGAGAATTTAATAATGACATATTAACCTCCAAATAGGATTAATGTTTTTTATTTGGCTCAACATCAGTCAGTCAGTCGAACCATGGGCGTCCTATGAAGGTCCCGCCCGTTGTTATTTAATTAATTAATTTTTATAATGCAAAAACAACGCTATCTATGTTTGTAAACACATTTTCATTACCTTCGGCTACCTCCACCGCCGTAACCACAGTTTTGTTTGGAATATTGATAATAAACGCTTTGTCGTTAAGCATAATCAAAGAGTCTTTGGCACCTTTAGCTTCGGCTTTACCAACCGCCTCTTGCAGCTTCGTCATTTCAGAATCAGACAGTTGTATATTCCTTGATTCAAGCCGTTTGGCAGCATGCCCCGAAAATTTAATTTTCGAAAGTTCACTATCAAAGATCGAATCGAAACTGCCGATTTCTCCTTGTTTTTTCGGCTTAACGATATTGTTCTCTTCCGGCGTTACAATCGGCACAAAAGGAACACGAATACCGTTTACCATATTACTCATGTTATTGGTCTCCTATATTATTAATTACCTGTTGAATTTAGTATTTCAGCAATGTCCGATAAAGAGTATCCTACATTTCCTATCATTAGAACCGTACCATTTGATGTATATTTAATAGAATCAATCGTTCCGATTCTGTAACTCTCAACCGTCATACTTTTACCATCCGTGGTTTTTGCCTCTACCTTAAATGTGTAATCACCTTTTGATAATTTCACACCATTATTATCGTAAAAATCCCAAGAAAGTTTATGGTCTCCGGCGGTTTTTTCGCAATTTTCTAAAGTTTTTACCAAAGCACCGCTATTATTGTATATTTTTATGGTAACATTAGAGGCTTCAGCAGGTAAATTATAACCTAAACTAATTTTTTCTTGACCGTTATTAGATAAAACATTTCCGTCTAATTTCGCATCTTTACCAATCCAACTAGCAGACATCGTATTGTTAATAGACTGAGTTAACAAATAATTAGCATCCAAACTTGAATTTAAAGATGTATTGATATTAGTCAATTGTTCCAAACTACTAAACTGCGCTAATTGCGATGCATATGCGGAACTATCCAACGGTTCGGTAGGGTCTTGATTTTTTAACTGAGTAATCATCAATTTTAAAAAGTCATCTTTTCCCAATTCCGATTTACCTTTAGTTGAAGTAGCACTGTTTGTTGAATTAGTGCCAAAATTAATATTTGTTACACCGCTAGACATAGTTACCTCGTTAAACTAAATATTCCATTGTATTATAACCTAATGACTTTTTAATATCTTCGGTCTCGTTTTCTATTTTATCAACTTGTTTATTTTCTCCGGTCATCTTTCGCTTTCCGCTTTGTCTATCGTTTCCTTTATGTTCATTCTGTAAACTAATATTTACCATTCCTTGTTGATTATTGTTCTTATTCAAATTACTTTGTAAATCACCAAGTTTACTTTCCAACATGTTTTTAACAACTTCGGTTTCAACAGTAATATTAGCTCTTACAACTTTATCCGAAACATCTACGGTTATTTTAACTTTCCCCATATTTTCAGGTTCAATATTAAGGGTCATACTGCTTTTATCATGCTTTTCCAAATATCTGCTTACTTCTTTAATTACTTCCGTTAGTTTTACGTTTCGTTCATTATTAGTTCTTACAATTGTCTCCTCAAAAACCTTGCCACTTTTTACGTTATCTACTTCACCAACTTTTGTATTTATTGGGGTATTATTTTCTTTATGTTCTTTAAAGTCAAATCCGCTATTAGTATTATTTTGCTTACCTGTATCCGATACATTTACAATTTTTTCAGTATTAGATTCAACATGATCTTTTTCATTTAGTGTTGTTTTTTTATCTCTATAATCAACCGATACCTCTGTTTTAACCTGCTCTTGCTTCTGTTCTGTTACATCCTTTACGGTTTTTTTAACTTTTAAGTTTATCGGCTTATCTTCTTTTTCAATTTGCACTTTTTCCGGTCTATTCTGTGTATTTGTTTCATTAAAACCTTTATCGTTTATATTACTACCTTTATTATCTTTAGTTTTTTCGTTAGTAGCTAAAAAAGTTTCCTGCTTTGCTGTCTTTTCCGATACATCATTTATGGTTAATTCTGGCTTTGCGTTTTTAATTGATGTTTCGTTATTAACAGAGTAGTTAACAAAATTGTTTTGCGTTTTTTTATTCTCTTGTTGTTTTTCATCAACTTGGCTAATATTAACCGCATTGTTATCGTTCTTTATAACATTTTCATAATTAATTTGTTCTTTTTTATCATTTACTTTATTTGGGTGAAGGACAAAACTTGTTACTACTTTAGTAGATTTATTATTGTCTTTGTTTTGTTTAATATTTTCGTTTATGTTCTGTTCTACCGGTTTATCAACTTTTAGTGTACTTTCAGCATGTTCATCTTTTGCAGTATTACTATTATTTAAGTTAGATTTTTGATTTATTTCATCATCAGACTTGAGTTTACCTTCAGTAATAGTAACTTTAGGCTCTTGTTTAATTGATGTTATCTTTTCTTGTTTTTGGAATGCATCTTCGTTAACCGATACATCAACTTTATTTAAATCGTTTAATTTCGGGTCAATTACTTTATTTTCAGGTGGCAAACTCTCGTTAATGTTACCTGCTTTTTTGGTATTTACTACATCTCCCACATTAGAGGTAGTAATATTTTTCGATTTATTAATATTACTTGTATTTTCCAAATCCGATAACTTTTCCTTGCCAATATTATTACTTGCCAAATCTTTATCGTTTTTAGATAGTTTTACATCATTATATTCTTTATTTACTATTATGTCTTTAGTTTGGCTATTGAAATTCTTTTTATCAATTGTTTTAATTGTATCTTGTGATGCTTCGTATATGTCTTTAGATACTTCATTCCCATTAATCTTTCCTGTGTTTGCCGTAGTTAAAGGTTCTTTCCCATTATTTAAATTAACATAATTTTTGTTTTCAACTTCTTTTGGTAAATAATTATCGTTAGCAACAACTTTAACTTCGTTTTCTTTAGATTGTGTATTAACAATATTATTTACTTTTAATTCTTCTTTGGGAATAGAATTAACAGTCTTAGATTCCGGTATTGTTTCTTTAACAACATTTGTATTAACTGGTGTTTTACTATCAACATCTTTTGGTAAATTGTTTTCATTAACAACAATTTTTACTTTGTTATCTTTTAGTTGTGCATTAAATACATTATTCCCTTTTTGTTCTTCTTTGGGGATAGAATTAACAACCTTAGATTCGGTTGATGTTTCTTCAACAACATTTGTATTAAAGTCATTTTTACTTTCAACATCTTTTGCTAAATTGTTTTCGTTAACAACAATTTTTACATCGTTATTTTTTATCTGTGCATTAACAACATTATTCCCCTTTTGTTCTTCTTTGGGGATAGAATTAACAACCTTAGATTCGGTTGATGTTTCTTCAACAACATTTGTATTAAAGTCATTTTTACTTTCAACATCTTTTGCTAAATTGTTTTCGTTAACAACAATTTTTACATCGTTATTTTTTATCTGTGCATTAACAACATTATTCCCCTTTTGTTCTTCTTTGGGGATAGAATTAACAACCTTAGATTCGGTTGATGTTTCTTCAACAACATTTGTATTAAAGTCATTTTTACTTTCAACATCTTTTGCTAAATTGTTTTCGTTAACAACAATTTTTACATCGTTATTTTTTATCTGTGCATTAACAACATTATTCCCCTTTTGTTCTTCTTTGGGGATAGAATTAACAACCTTAGATTCGGTTGATGTTTCTT
>DAINPX010000006.1:0-20636 GCA_036743235.1 Melioribacteraceae bacterium | reverse complement strand
ATAGAATTAACAACCTTAGATTCGGTTGATGTTTCTTCAACAACATTTGTATTAACGATGGTTTTACCTTCAATATCCTTTGGCAAAATATTATCACTTACAACAAATTTAGTATCATTTGTTTTAACATGCGTGTTAATAGTATTATTCCCCTCTGCTTGTTCTAAGGGAATAATATTTTCAGTTTTTTGTTCTGTAATATTTCTATTTATCGAGTTTGTAGTATTTACCACCTTGGAATCAGTATCATTTGTTAAAGCAATTTCTTCAACAAATTCATCTGCATTATTTGTAGTATTTAAGGCAATAAAATCATTTTTTGAAGAGCTGTTTTTAATAGTTTTATTTGTACTATTATTCTCTTCAGTTTGTCTTAATTGCTCGTTAAAGTTATTATCCGTTTTTTTTGCGGTATTTGTTTGGGTTATGTTTTCAGAATTGTTAAACTCAATAATTGACTTATCTACTGCTTTACCGGTTGTTTGTTTATTCTCTTTATCTATTATTTTATCGCCACCCAAATTAAGTTCTGGCGTGTTAGTATTTTCTTTTATTACTGCATTTAAATCTTTATTTATATAGGTATTATTTAAACTATTATCTTTGTTTACATTATTCGTTTTATCAGATACCGTTATATTATTGTTGCTAATAATGTTTTTATTTGTTGTATTTTTTAAATCTTGTTTTTCATTTTCTGATTTTATTTCTTGCTGGCTATTAAATTTATTACTCGTATTTGCAGTATTACTTTTTACCGAAATAGAATTATTGCTTTTTTTATTATTGTTATTTTCTACAATTATACTTGATTTGCTTAGATCTTCCGTTATTTCGCTTTTAATATCCTTATCATCCGATTTTAATAATTCTGTAATTTTATCAACAATTGTATTAGCAGCTCTACTATTTTTAACTTCTTCTTTATTCTTATTTTCAGAAAAATTTTCTGTGGCTTGCTGAGTAAATTTGTTTATTTTTAATCCTGAATTATCAATATTTGAAGTTTGTTTTGAGTTTACGCCATTAACTAATGTCGAAAGATTTTGAGTCTCTTCGTTAATTGAATTTGAACCGATATTTGGTTCATTACTATTTGCATTATCGGTTTTATTATTATTTACAGATGTTTTAATTTGTTGTTCACTATTGTATTTCTGGTTATTATTGTTCAATTTTGTATTGTATTGGTAATTTGATCCAATAATAATATTTGTATCCGGTTCAATTTTTTTATAGCTATAAAATGCTACCTCTTGCTTACCTTCTTCATCTTTAGAAACTTTATTGGAAGAAGGAGCTTCATTTTGCTTTGTTAAATTAGGAACTATAGAATTAGCCGCACCTGTATAAGCAAATGTTAAACCTATTTGTTCACTTTGTTCATCTGTACTTAATTCTTTTGTATTGTAAACTACTACATATTCGTTGTTTTCCTCATTTTCTATAAACGGAGTTGCAGTTGATTTTGCTTCTTTAACAATCTGGAAGCTTGAAACGGTATTGGGTTGGTTTACAGCAATAACAACACCTTTATTTTCATCTAAAAGCTGTAAAATCTTATCTTCCGAAACATGTTCTGATGATAAGTCTTTAGCGGAATTATCAGTAAATTTTATTTGAGAAATTATACTTTTTAACAAACTTTCAAGTTTCTCTTTCGGTACTTTATAATCTACAATATTTACTTCATTAATATTTGAATCTTCAGTTAAAATTGATAATAAGTTTGCAATAAATTTTTTAACATCCCCCGGCTTATAGTTTTCAGTATCAATTTCTGCTGTTTGCAATAGGTTTAATTCAATAGGTTCATTATTTTGGGACGATGAACTTGTTCCGGATGTTGTTTTAGTATTGTTTAATGGCAAATTATTAGATAAAACGTTAATAATATCGTTAAACAAATAATTTGCACCGGCTATTTTTGAGTTTTTAGCTACAGTTGCCCCACTACTACCCGATGATTTTTCGATGAATAACGGATTAAATAACATATTATCGATTTCCTAATAATTTTGTGACTTTATCAACCGGCATAAATGAGAGCACTTCTGCGGCTTTCTTTTTCTTTAAAGCATATATCAAATCTCTTGCCACATTATCTTGCATACCTAAAATTGCTTTAGCGGCTACTTTGCTATCCATTGCTTCATATAACTTAACAGTTTGTTTTACCCACAAATTATATGTGCTATCTTTTTTAGAGCTCACTTGTTGAACTTTTATTTTTTTCAATTCTTCTTCTTTTGCGGCAAGCTGTTTCATTAAGTCTTCATTCTTTTTTTTCGCTTCCTTTAAGTCAACTTTTAGTGTACTATCTTGTACAACCACTTTATAAACCGTATCAGTCTTACTTGTCCAATACATCCTTTTTACGCTATCAATTACTTCAGCATAAAACTTTTCTCTAATAAAATTTCTAACCTTTTGATAATCTTCTATTTTAAGAGTAATTTTTTTAACTGCTTTTTCGGGTTCTACCGTAGTAGAAAAATCGAATTTAAAAATATTTTTATACTTTGTATTGGCAAAATATAACAATCCCGTAACAGCAATAAAAGCCATTAAAAAAGCTAAAAAATATGCAATAAAATTCTTCATTAAATTCTAATTCCCCTTAGTTTTTTTGGTGGCAATATCATCAATTTCAATTTGCTCCAATCTATTTTGTTCAACTATAAATTGCTGTAGATGTTTTTCTTCCAATTTTTCAAACATTTTGGTTTCTTTTGACTTTTGAGTTAATTCTTCCATTTTTTTTTGTTTCGATTTTTCAAGTCCTAATATTTCATTTTTTATTGCGGCAATTTTTTCGTCAATTAGTTTTTCAAAATTATTTACAAATTGTATTTCGGAAACTTTTAATGATTTTTTAATCTTAAATTCATTTATAGTTTTAAACTTCTCGTCTTCCAATTCTTTAATTTCTAATTTCCTTTTTTCAATTTCCAATTCAATAACGGAAACTTCCTTTTGTACTTTTTTTTCAACAATTTGTTTTACTTTTTTAATAGTATCAAATTTATAATTAAATTTTGCCATAATATTAAGCCATTATCGGTTTTTCTATTATTGATTTTAGTTTATTAACCGAATCGTTAAAAGTTGCTTTTTCGTACATATCTTGTTTTAAATAACTGCGTAATTCCGAAATTTTAGACAAAGCATGATCAATTAACGGATTACTTCCTTTAACATATGCTCCGATATTAATTAAATCTTCAGCTTCGTAATAAGTTTGTAATATTTCTTTAAAGCTCATAGCACGCATTCTATGGTCATTTGGCACAATATCGGGCATAACACGACTAACACTTTGTAAAGGATCTATCGCAGGGAATTGAGCTTTATTTGCCAACTTTCGCGATAATACAAAATGCCCGTCCAAAATTGAACGAACCGCATCGGCAATTGGTTCGGTCATATCGTCTCCGTCAACCAAAACCGAATAGAAACCTGTAATCGTTCCCAAATTTGAAGTACCCGCCCTTTCAAGTAGTTTTGGTAACACTGCAAATACACTAGGCGTATATCCTTTTGTTGTTGGAGGTTCTCCGATAGTTAAACCGATTTCTCTTTGAGCTAACGCAAAGCGAGTAACCGAATCCATCATAAGTACTACATCCAAACCCTGATCTCTAAAATACTCAGCTATTGTTGTTCCTATGTAAGCAGCTTTTATTCTCATAAGTGCCGGTTTATCGCTTGTTGCAACAACTACCACAGATCTCTTTAATCCTTCTTCGCCTAAATCCTTTTCTATAAATTCTCTTACTTCTCTTCCTCGTTCACCAACCAACACAATAACACTAACATTTGCATTGGTATTTCGTGCTATCATTCCAAGCATAACGCTTTTACCAACTCCGCTACCGGCAAAAATACCTACTCGTTGTCCTTTGCCTGTTGTCAGTAATCCGTCAATGCTTCTTACTCCTGTTTGAAGAGGTTTATTTATTCTTTGCCTTTCCAACGGATTTGGGGGCTCGCGATAAACATTCTTATAGGAATCGTATTTAATATCTCCCTTTCCGTCCATCGGATTTCCAAAGCCGTCAATTACTCTACCTAACAAACTATTTCCAACACCTATCATCAAGCTTTTACCGGTTGCACAAATTGTACAAGCCGGAGATATATTTTCTACTTCCCCTAATGCAATAGATAATACTTTTCCTTCTCTAAAAGCTACAACCTCACTTTTACATACTTCCCTTCCGCTTCTATCAACAACTACACATATTTCGCCTATTGCCACATTAGGACCAATAGAAATAATAACCAAACCAATAACATCGGTTACTTTTCCATTAATTTTTATTAAATCAACGTTATTAATTATTCTATCGTATTTTTCGATATATGTTGCAGAAATGTCCAATTTTTAATTTCCTAAATTTTCATTTAAACTATTTTCAAGTGCACTTAAAATTTCGTTTAATTGCGTACTAATTCTTGCATCAACACTTCCTATCTCGGTTTCTATTAATCCGCCCCCTCTTTCAATCGAGTCATCAGTTTCAAATTTTAATTTATTAAAACTATTATTTAATGTAACAATAAAATCTCCTTCATTAAGTAAATCGTAATCTGCAGGATGTAACCTAACAACTATTCCGGTTGCACCCAAAACTTTACCGATTGAGTTACGTAAAGTATTTTCGATAATCGATTTGTTTTCTATTTCCCTATTTATTATTTTTTGTGCAATTTTTGAAGAAACATCAATAACAATTTTTTCAAATGAATTTTCTAATGATTGAACTCTTTCTTCAATTCCGGATAAAATAGCATAAAATTCCTCACTTTTAGACATCAGTTGATTAGAAAACTCTTGTTCCAATTGATTTTGGGCAGCAACAAACCCCTCATCAAAACCTTGTTGATACACCCGCTCAAGTTCTTTTTTAAATTTATTTTCTTCTTCTTTATAATACTCTTGAATATTTTTTTCTGCGTTTGCAGCTCCGGGAACAACAACTTTAAGTCCTTTTGATGCCGAACCTACTTTAATAACGTTAGACATATACTTCCTCCGAACCGCCACGGAAGCTAATTGTTATCTCCTCTTGTTCTTCAAGTTGTTTAATAACATCAACTATACGAGCTTGTGCTGCTTCAACTTCTTTAAGTTTAACAGGACCCATAAACTGCAATTCTTCTTTCAATAAATCGGCAGCACGTTCAGACATGTTAGCATAAATTTTAGTTGAAACTTTTTCATCCGCAATTTTTAATGCAAATCCTAAGTCTTTTCTATCAACTTCTTTAAGAATTCGTTGAATATCTTTATCTTGTAAGTGAATAATATCTTCAAATAAGAACATAAGCCGTTTAATTTCGGAAGCAACTTCGGGGTCTTTTTCTTCTATTCCTGCAATTATATCTTTACTTAAAGTAACGTTAGTTCTATTTAATATTGTAGCAACACTTTTAGGACCGCCCAATTTACTCATGCTTTGATTCATGGAGAATCCGGCAAGTTCGTCAACTACTTTTTCTATTTGTTTTAAAGTTTGAGGAGAAATTTTACCAAGTGTAGCAATTCTAAAAACAACTTCACTTCTCAATTCATCCGGTAATTCTTTTATAGCTTCTGCTGTTTGATCCGGATTTAAGTGAGATAGTATTAATGCTATTGTTTGCGGGTGTTCTTTATTTAAAAAGTTAACAAGCTGTGTTGAATCAGCTTTTTTTAACACGTCAAAACCGCGTAATGTTGTTAAATTTTTAACTTTTTCAATAATTTCCATTGCCTTTGCAAGACCGAAAGATTTTTCAAGCACTTGCTGTGCGTAATCAATTCCGCCTTCAACAACATACTCCTGAGCAGTTATCAAAGCATAATAATCGCTTAATACCTGATCAACTACATGTGATGGCACGTTTCTAACCTGCGAAATTTCAGCAGATATAGCCTCAACATCCATTGGATCAAGTTGTTTAAAAAGCAAAGATGCCGTCTCAACATTTAATGCTATCATTAATAATGCAGCCTTTTGAACTCCTGTTAAATCATTAACGGTTAGGTCTTTACTTTTTAGATTTTTGCTTTTAGTACTCATCTTCTCTCAACCATGAATTTATTAATTTTGCTGCTTCAGTCGGATTTTTTTGAGCATAATTTACAATTTTATCTTGTCTTACTTTCTTTTCTGCAGCTGCATCGGTAATTTCGTCTTCAATATCGCCAATATCTAACAATGCTTTCTTTTTATGTGCCCCACTACCTAATTGTGGGGGACCTCCACCGCTCCCTCCTTCTCCGTTATAACTGCTTAAATCACTTACCGCTTCGTCTCTATAACTAACCGTTCCAATTAAAATCTTTTCGTTTTGAAGTTTTTTCATCAATCCTTTAAGAATAAATAAAGAAGCACCTACAGCTACAAATAAAACGATGATATTGGAATAGTCTTGAATATTAAATGGTGTTCCTTCAGTCAGTTCAGCATCGTCTCCCACATTTGTTTCAAAAGGAATGCTTTCTACGGTAACAATATCGTTACGTGTCTCATTAATTCCTACCGATTGCTTTACAATTTGTTCCAGTTTTTGTAATTGTGCCTGGGGACGCGGCTCAATAACTTTTTCTACTTTATCACCGGTTTTAACTTCTCTGGTCAAACCATTAATTACCGCTGCTAATGTAATTCTTTTAATATTTCCGGTACCTTGAATAACTCTTTCAATAGTTTTGCTAATTTCATAATTTGTAGTGGCATTTTCGCTTGTAGTACCCGTACTATCGCCCACACTTTTTCCGCCGGTTTGTTGTTTTACCGTTTGTTCGGATATAGCGACTTGGGTTTCGGGGTCATAAGTTTCCATTGTTTTTTCAACTTGGTCAAAATCCAAATCTACATTCACTTTAACAATCGAATTTCCGTAACCCAAAACGTTATCTAAAATTGCTTGAGCTTTATTTGCTAAATAATTTTCAATAGTCCCTTTAATCTCATATTGTTTTGCAGATACAAAAGATACGGAATTTTCATCATCGTTTTTAGAAAGTAATCGTCCTCTACTATCAATTATTGTTACTTTACTTGCTTGTAACCCTTCCACACTGCTTGCAACTAAATTACTAATAGCAGTTATATTTTGCACAGTAGGGGTAAAACCGGGTGCTAATTTTAACACAATGGATGCCGTAGGAGGTCTATCTTCCTCTTTAAATAAACTTTTTTCGGGTACCACAATATGCACTCTTACTCCTTCTACACCGCTTTGTTGCATAATTGTTCTGGAAAGTTCACCTTCTATTGCTCGTTTATAATTTAATTTTTGCATAAACTCGCTCATACCCATCAAGTTTTGGTCAAATACTTCGTAACCAACTATTCCGCTACTCGGTATTCCCTTGCCTGCGGCAACAAGTCTCATCTCATAATCTTTTTCTTTGGGCACTTTTATAGTACTTCCGCCGTCTTCCAGTTTATACGGTACCTTTTGCCCGTTTAATACTTCTACAATTTTATTTGCGTCTTCGGGTGCCAAATTTGTAAATAATGTACTATAAGTAGGTTCGTTAAACACAAAAACTACAAAGCCTAAAAGCACTAATGTAATTACAACTACACCGCCCAACAACATTCGCTGTTGTAAAGAAAGCTTGTTAAAAATTGCAAGCATTGAGCCAAAGTTCGATTTATTATTTTCCATTAGCCTTGTAATCTCGTTAATTCACGGTACATATCAATTGTTTTATTTCTTATTTCTACCAATAAATCCAAGCTGGTTTTTGCCTTTTCACCGGCAATCATTACTTCATGAAGTTCAACATCTTCACCGTTAACAAATTTAGTAGCAATAGTAGTAGAATCAAATTGTTGTTTGTTTACCGATTCAATAAATTCACCAACTAAATTATCAAAGTTCGGCAATCCCATTCCGTTATTTCTAATATTATTATTTACCGTATTGGAAATTGACGTAGCATTTCCGCTATTAGGATTAATTCCTTCAACTAAATTATTTAACGAATTATTCATTTCGTTATTTTTAGTATCTAATGCCCCCATAAACATTTTGTCAAAATCCGTTCCTTGAGCCGGACTTATTCCGCCTGCATTTTGCATGCGAGATAGATTATTGGCAATTTTCATTATTCCGTTAACATTCATATTATCCTCTTCTATCGAATAATGATCCTTTTGTTAAACCACTTAATTTACCGCTTTTCTGGTAAAAATGATAGTCAACAATTTCCGTTTTGTTTTCAGGGTAAAGCTCGGTAAAAAAGTCTTTTTCTTCTTTACTTATTTTTTCTCCGACATCCGGAAACTCGGCTTTGTTTGTTATATTTGAATTATTTGCCCTATTTATTGCATAGGGGTTATAATTACCAATATTTGTATTTATTATTTTCATGTTAAATCTCCAAAGCATCTTTAGCCATTTGCTTAGATGCATTAAATGCTGTTAAATTTGCTTCATAACTTCTGGTAGCAGCTACCATATCAACCATCTCGGTAACTATATTAACGTTTGGCATTTCTAAATATCCTTCTGAATTGGCATCGGGGTGGTCCGGCATATATACTTTATCTCCGGGTGTTCTATCTTCTACTACTTCCATATTTAATGCTTCTTCATCATCTTTTTTATTTTTAATTCCAGGAGTTTCTAAAAAGTGCATACCACCGGTGTTTCGCATTATTGCATTTGTACCAAAATCTTCAATTTTTGTTTGAAAAGTGTTTTTTTCGGATACTTCAATTGTTTTTCTTTTATACGGAGTTCCGTCACTTGTTTTGGTAGTATTTGTATTTGCTATGTTTTCAGCAATCAAATCCAGCTTCTTTTTTTGAAGTTTCATGCCGGATGAGCTAATCTCAAATGCTTTAAAGTTTCCGCCTATTTGCATTATCGTACCCTTTGAATTACTGATTGTAAATTTTTATAATAATTACCTACTTTTCTAGAAGCAAATTTATACATAATCGAATTTCTTGCTAAATCTGCCATTTCTTTATCAACATCTACATTATTAAAATTTGATTCCATTTCCGGATTATCATCCTTAACTATCGCTTTATCTTCAGGATTATTTCCGTTAATATTTAATCCAAATTCAAATTGTTTTTCTGTATTGGTTTTTAATTCGGCTTTTTCGGTTTCACGCATATAATCATCAAAAGACATATCTTCGCGTTTATAATTTATAGTGCTAATATTAGATATGTTT
This sequence comes from Melioribacteraceae bacterium, assembly GCA_036743235.1. Lineage (GTDB taxonomy): Bacteria > Bacteroidota > Ignavibacteria > Ignavibacteriales > Melioribacteraceae > JAEXOD01. The sequence goes on along the minus strand of DAINPX010000006.1, from coordinate 11,443 downwards.
TTTGCAATTAACTTTTGTTTTACGGTACTGTAATCTAAGTACCTTTCAAATATTTTTACGCTTTCACCTGGCATTATTACACCTATTTTTTCTATTATTATTCAAACTTAATGCCAAAATTATAATGCAAATCTTTTAGCAAATGATATCTTTGTATTCAATTTAAATATATATTAATTAAAAAGGGTTATTAATTATTTTAATAAACTGTATGTTGTTTTTATAGTATATTAAGCATAAATAATTAATTAATGCGGATAATTTGATATATTTAACAGATTATCAAACATTCGTAAACTTATACATTATTAACCATTCCCTTTATAAACTGATTATCACCCTTTAATTATCTAAACCTTAGAAAAGAAGTAGTGTTCTTTTTTAGAACATTGGGGCTGTATAGAAAGTAAATTATTACACTTTAAAATTAAACATTCACTCCTTAATCCCTCTCTTTTATTTATTACGAAAAGGGGATTTATATTCATGTTAATTTACACGACAAAACAAACAACTATAAATAGCACAAGCGTAACCTATTATATTACAATGCACTAACTCGTCAAGCGACCCCATTCTATAGGCTTTAGAAGGGGTTGGGGGATTGGTACGTCTAAAAAATAATGTAGAATAATAAATAACTTTATTGCAATATTATTTCAATTTAATCAACTTTAAACATATTGTAATAAAGTTATGTGAGTGTTTTAATTTTTAGTTAAACTATTTAATGTTTTTTGTATAAAACATTAATTAAATAAATATACTTAAAACACAAGTTTTGCAAAAAATTAAATTTATTAAGCCTATTGCCATATTATTTAAAAGAAAAAACGCCCAAAACGGGCGTTTGTTTTAATATCTTTTGGCTAAAAATAACCATTTGCATATTATTCTTCGTTATAATCCAATATTACGGATTTGGTTTCACCACAAGAACAAACAAATTTTATTTCTTTAATATTATCGTTGGCATCTTTTTTAAGAATTAATTTTACTCCACCGTGGCTATCCTCTTCAACAGTAATTTTAGCCATACCAATAATTTTGGCTTTTTCACTTTTTATTACGTTTCCGTCTGCATCAACATCTCTATACGATATCTCGCGAAAACTGGTTTCTTGAAAATCATCTTGCATTTTATAAAGCCTTATTTATAGTTTCATAAATTTTTTCTAAGGGTACTATTGCATCCGCATATCCGGCATCAACAACAGCTTTCGGCATACCATAAACCACACAAGATTCTTCGTTTTGAGCGACACAATAACCGCCTAACGATTTCAGTTCTTTAATAGCTTCAAAACCGTCTTTACCCATTCCGGTCATTATTACGCCTAAAGTTTGCTTTCCATACACACGCAATAGAGATTTTATCATTACATCAACACAAGGTTTATGTAATGTATCGGATGGTTTATCCGAAATATTAATAACATCTTCATTCTTAGCATTTTTATATACGGTCATATGATAACCTCCGGGAGCTAAATAAACCCAGCCTTTTTTTACAATTTCGTTATTCTCTGCTTCTTTTACAGATATGGGTGGTAACGAATTCAACCTATCTGCAAGCGATTTTGTAAATTTTGGAGGCATATGCTGAACTATAAAAAAAGGAACATTTGCTTTAGGGTCTAAAAACGGAATTAACTTTTGTAGAGATAAAGGACCTCCCGTAGAAATACCAATACCAACAGCTTTATATCCCAAACGGGGAACTGTTAAAGATTGTTTGGAAGTAATCGGTTTTGTTTTATCACCAAGCGATTGCAATCTTTCCAATCTGCTTCGCAAACTTTTTTGCTTAACAATTGCTTTTATTTTTTTTATTAGCTCTTCACGAATATTTACTATATTAACACTAACAAAAGACATCTCTTTAGGAATAAAATCTACCGCACCATATTCCATTGCCTGAATGGTAGCATCTGCTCCTTCTGTTGTAAGCGAACTAACCATAATTACACTTGTAGGGCACTCTGCCATAATCTTTTTTAATGCAGATAGACCATCCATTACCGGCATTTCAATATCTAATGTAATTATATCGGGTCTTAATTTTTTTGCAAGGTCAAATCCTTCCAATCCGTTCTTCGCAGTTCCTACAATTTCAATGTCTGTATCAGAACTTAACATAATTGAAAGTGACTTTCGCATAAATGCAGAATCATCTACAATAAGTGCTTTTATATTTCCCACAACTAATCCGTAAGTTTATGTATCATTTCACCAATATCTACAATCATAACAACCGTACCGTCTCCCATAATTGTAGCTCCGGCAATACCTTCAACATTTCCTAAGTAATTACCTAAGTTTTTAATAACAACTTCTTTTTGACCTATTAAATGGTCAACTTTTATACCATACCTTTTTTCGGCTATTCCTACAATTACTACATACTGCCAACCGGAATGTTCATCAATTTTCTTTTTATACAAAACATTACTAATATCTATTAAAGGTAAAACATTGTCTCTAAGTTTAATACAATCAACTTTATTTACTTTATAAATTTGATTTCTTGGCACTCGTACAACTTCAATAACCGAGTTAAGAGGTATTACAATTATTTCGTTTTTAATTTGAACATACAAACCTTGAATAATTGCTAAGGTTAAAGGGAGTTTAATAATAAATTTTGTTCCTTTGCCTACTTCCGATTCAATATTAATAATACCCCTAAGTTTTGCAACATTAGTTTTTACAACGTCCATTCCCACACCGCGTCCGCTAACATTTGTAACTTTCTCGGCTGTTGAAAATCCCGGTAAAAATATAATATTTAAAGCATCGGTTTTTGAAAGTTCTGCAGCGGCTTCTTTGGTTAATAGCCCCTTACTAATAGCTTTCTCTTTTAACTTCTCGGTATCAATACCGCCGCCGTCATCTTCTATTGAGATGATAATATTATTCCCTTCGTGCTCGGCAGCTAAAATAACGGTTCCCGTTCTATCTTTACCAACTTTTTCACGTCTATCCGGTAATTCAACCCCATGGTCAACCGCATTACGAACTAAGTGAACAAGTGGATCATAAATTTCATCAATTAAAGTTTTATCTAATTCGGTTTCTTCCCCTTTAATAACAAGCTGAACCTGTTTGCCCATCTCTTTACTTAAATCGCGAAGTAACCTTGGAAATCGATTAAAGACCTTTCCGATTTTAACCATTCTGGTTTTCATTATCGCCAAATGAAGATCGGTAGTCATAAGGTCGATATGCCGAGTCGTTTCTGCCAAATCACGAGATAATTTTGTACCTTCATACTGCAATGCAAAATCATTGCTAATTTGAGTTAAACTATTACGCCCCAAAACTAACTCAGAAACAAGGTTTAATAAAGAATCCAACCTTTCCACATCAACGCGAATTGTGTTGTCCCCTTTTTGTTGAGTAGTAACTGCTTTGGTTTCGGTTGATTTTGTTTCAACAACTTGTTTTACAATAGGTTTAGTACCGGGTATTTGTTCAATAGCTATTGTCTCTATTTTCTCTTCTTCAATTATATCTTCGTCTTCAAGTAGTTCATCGGTATCTTCAATAACATCTTCTTGTTTTGTATCCGATTGAACAGCTATTACAGGTTCTTCTACAATCGGTGTTTGGCTTACAAAATTGCCTGTTTCCATCATTTTTACAACTTCTTCAAGCTGAAGAACAACATCTTCTACCTCAACATTTTCAGTTTTTGTTTCATTTATGGTATCAACTAAAAGCTTAATGGTATCAAAAGCTTTTAAAATTCCATCCATAATAATTAGGTTTAATATGTTGTCCCCCTTCCGCAACTTATTCAAAATGTCTTCACATCTGTGAGTAACTTTTTGAAGCTTAATTAGCCCTAAAAAACCCGAAGTACCTTTAATAGTATGAAACGAGCGAAATATTTTGTTTAGTAAATCGCTATCTTCGGGTTTATTTTCCAACTCAACCAAATCTAAATCCAAAGCGTCCAATATTTCTCGAGTTTCAACAATAAAACTCTCGAATATTTCCTTCATCTCCGGATCGTTTAATAATGAATATTCGTCGCTCATAGTCTATGAAAATAGTTTATCAATTTCTTCTTGCGAAGTTTGTTGTTTAGTTTGGTTTACAATCTTATCTACATTTTGCTGGCGGGATTCTGATTTATCATATCTGGCATTCGGGTCAAAATTTGCCCCCATAGGTGCCTCTATTCCTATTACCTTAATATCTTCTCTAATATCGGATTGGTCAATTTCTTTAATTAAAGAAGTTAATTTTAAATTTACCGAATCAATCAAATGATTTACGGCAGCTAACTGTTGTGAAGTAATATCCTGAACTTGAAGTGAAAGAGTAATTTGGAATAGATCGTTATTTGCCTGAACTAAAATTTCTCTAAACTTTTCGAATGCAGTTTGATAATTGTTTAGTTCGATATATTCTTTTAATAAAGACATCAACTCTGTATCGTTACCATACTTTTTAAGCACAATTGCCTTAATTTCGTTGCTTCTGCTTTGTTTTGCATCATAGTCCGATATTACGGCATCCATCTCGGAAAGTTGGTTTGTAATTTTATCAACCATATCCAAAATTTCGGTAGTAGCCATTTCGGTCTGAGACGTAACATTACTAATTTGATTAGAAGCCTTCGGCATTTGTGCAGTACTTTCGGTTATCAAGGCATTAATGCTTTCTATTAAAGGAACTATTTCCTTCATAAATTCAATCAAACTTTGTATTATAGGTACAATTTTCTCGCCAAACTTAAATACATTCTTCAAGTCGTTAAGTTTTGAAAAAACTTCTGACATGTTTCCGCCAATTTTTTGCATTTGTACCTCTAATTATTTGCTAATATTGTTTCAATCTTTTCTTTTAATATTTGGGGTGTAAAGGGCTTAATTACATAATTATTAACACGTGCTTGTAATGCCTCTACAATATCTTCTTTAACACCGCGTGTAGTTACCATTAAAATTGGAATTTTATTTAAAACTCCGTCAGAACGAATTGCCTTAGTTAGTTCCAATCCGGACATAACCGGCATATTCCAGTCTGTAATAACAAAATTTATGGAATCATCGGCTTGCAATTTACTTAAAGCTTCACTTCCGTCAGCTGCTTCTACGTAATTTTGATAGCCCAAATTTTTAAGCGAATTAATTACTATTCTTCGCATAGTAACCGAATCGTCAACAACCAAAAACTTTAAATCCATAATTTCTCCGTTAATTTAAATATTTTGCTACTTCATATTGAATTCTCTTAGGGTCAAACGGCTTAACCATATACGAGTTTGCTCCGCTACTCATCCCTCGTTCTATCTCTTCGCTACCGGCTAAAGATGATAAAATTATAATAGGAATATCTTTATAGTCTTCGTTTTGTCGTATTGTTTTAATTAATTCAAAACCATCCATATTGGGCATATTTAAGTCGGTTATAACCAAATCTACTTTATACTTAGGAAGTAATTCCATTGCTTCCATACCGTCAATAGCAGATATAACTTCAAAACCCTGCATTGTTAACGAAAAAGTTACAAACTTCCTTATAGTCGGTGAATCATCGGCTATTAAAATTACTTTTTTCATGAAAAATTACTCCTTTTTATATCCAATTGTTTTTGGAAAACTTATTAGCTTAAATGCTTTTGAAATTCCGTGTAAAGTTTCGGAATAACCAATAAATAAATACCCGTCTCTAATTAATGAATTATATAAATGTGAAACCACCTTAATTTTAGATTTCAAATCAAAATAAATTAAAACATTGGCACAAAATATAATATCAAAATTTGTCATGGCACGCATAGCAGCATCATCATACAAGTTTAAAATTTTAAAACTAACCATTCTTTTTATATTAGGATCTAGTTCAAATGTGCCGCCAGATGCTTTAAAATATTTTTTTAAATAATAAGCCGGGGTATTTCTGATTGAATATTCTTTATAAATTCCGCTTTTAGCAGTCTCAACTACTTGATAGTTAATATCGGTTCCTACAATTTCGATAGAAAGACCCGGATATTTTGGCTTAATAAGTTCATTAAGTATCATTGCGGTAGAGTATGCTTCTTCGCCCGAAGAGGATGCAGCAGACCATATTCGTAATTTTGTTTTATTTAATTTATACGGTGAACTCATTAACTGAGGAACCACGGTAGTTACCAAAGCATCCAGCTGTGGCTGATTCCTAAAGAAAAAAGTTTCATTAATTGTTATAACTTCGTATAAATACTTTAGCTCCGGTTCCCTATTGGGGTTAAACTTTATATATTCCAAATATTTCTCGAAGGAGTCGATATTTAAAAAGCTCATTCGCTTTAGTAATCGACTTTCTAACAAATACTTTTTATTATCTTGAAAATATATTCCGCACAAATCGTATATATATTTTCTCCATTCTTCAAAAGTCAGATCAGATAGTTTTGCTTCCGATTTGGACGAAAACCCAAAATTAAACTGAGGGAACGGCTTATTATTCGAAGAACTGGAAAACTGATTCATCATAATATTTATCACCTATCATTAGTAATTATTGCTTGTTTTGCAACAAGATTTTTGCTTTTTCACTTACCATTTCCTCGGGGTCTTCGGCTAATTTTTTAATTGCTTCTATTCCTCTCGGATCATCAAAATACTCCAATATTTCGACAACTCGCATTTTATTCCACATATTATTATCATTTATTATTGTATCCAAAAACATAAAAGCCGTTTCGGGATTAAGATAAAACAACATCTCAATACATGTTCGCCTAATTTCTTCTGCAGGGTTATCTAAATTTAACGTGAATATTTCGGTTAAATTATAAAACTCAATTTGTGATACTTCACGTAATGCGTTACCACCTTCAATTTCTAAAATTTCTTTAAATAAATCTAATAATTCTTTTAAGTTTGTAGGATTTTGTTTAATATAATTAGGTAACTTAGAATAAAATACTTTTGCGTTTTCAATAAACTTGGTTTTAATATTATCATCTATTTCTTGGTCTTCACCATAAATTTTCAAACAAACTTCAATAACCTCTTTATCGTTAAATACCGTAATTAAATTGCTAGCAGCACGTTTAAATCTAACATCGGCTTCAATTAAAGTTTTTAGAACCGCATTTTTAATATGTTCGTCAAAAGGTACATCAAGTTGAAAATTATCTTTTAACGTATTTAATGTTTCAATAGCAGCCCATGCCGTTGGTCCGCTTAAATTTTTCAAATCGGATAATAATTTAAAGAACGACTCGGCATCTCCTATCAATCCAATACTTTCAATCATCGAAAATTTTGTAAGTTCATCAACAGTATCGTATTTATCCATAATAAAATTTAAAGCTTCATTTCCGCCAATTTTACCTAAAGCTTCAATTATGGTTGGTCCGTATAATTCGCTAACCTCATAAAAACTAATTATTTGCGGTACAGCCGTTTCACATTTAATATTTCCCAATGCTTCAATACAAGCCAAAACAACGTTTTCATTTTCTGTTTGTCTTAATACTTCGGAAATTTTTGAAGCCGGTTTTAAATCTCCTATTAAGCCAAGAATATCGATAACAAATTTTTTATCATCATCATCTCCCTTATCAATATAACCAAGCATACTATCAACAACAGATAAACCTTTTTTTAGCAATACTTCACCTGCTAAGTTGCGTATCGAAATATCTGTAGAAGAGACAAACGGAACGACCAATTCACCTATAACCGGTGAATCTAAATTTATTAGAGCAAAAGAAACTGCATCCCTTACACCTTTATCGGGATCTGCCAATCTTCCGGTTAATTGTTTAATTACAATTTCCGGAACATCATTCATAAAACCAATTGATTCAGCCGAAGCTCGTCTAACGGAAGCGTCTGCATCCTTTAACCCTTCAATTGCTATTTTTAATTCGTCAGAAAAATTTTCCATACGCACTCGCCTGTTTTACAATCTATTAATATTGTTGTGTAAAATAATACTTTTTTACGAATTATAAAATAATATAATGTTAATAATCGAAATTTTATTGTATTTGTTTAGTTACTTCTATATTTAATTGTTCCATCCGATACCGCAACTTTGACCTTGATAAACCAAGCACTTTAGCCGCTCGCACTTGATTTCCTTTTGTAATTTCTAAAGTTTTTTGAATTAAAGTTTTTACAACTACATCAATAGATATTCCTTCAGGCGGTATTTGTAAAACAAATTCGCCTTTTTCTTTTATATCATCTTTGTTTAAGTTTAAAAAATTAAAATGACTCTCTTTTAACCTATTCCCTTCAATCATTAACATGGCTCGTTCAAATGCATTACGCAATTCCCTTATATTCCCTTTCCAATACTGATTTTTTAATAATTCAATAACTTTATCGTCAATTTCTATTATTTGTTTATTAAATTTTTTAGAAAATTCGTTAATAAAAGAATACGCTAAAACAATTATATCTTCCTTCCTTTCTCGTAAGGGCGGAATCGTAATTTTTGCCACGTTAATTCTATAAAACAAGTCTTCTCTAAAATTTCCTTTTTTTACCTCTTCTTCCAAATTTTTGTTTGTAGCGGCTATTACTCTTACATTCACCGAAACTTCCTTTTCGCCGCCCAATCTGTAAAATTTCCTTTCCTGTAATACCCTTAATAACTTAACCTGCATTTCTAAACTAAGTTCGCCTATTTCATCCAATAAAATTGTTCCACCATCGGCAAGTTCAAATTTACCAAGTTTGGTTTTTTGAGAAGCCCCGGTAAATGCTCCTTTTTCGTGACCGAACAATTCGCTTTCAGCCAACTCTTTTGGTATTGAACCGCAATTTATTGAAATAAATACTTTCTTTTTTCTTGGACTTAATTGGTGGATATATTTAGCAAAAACCTCCTTGCCGGTACCACTTTCTCCTTCCAACAAAACTGTTGTATCATCACTTTCGGCAAGTTTTTCGACATCTTTTAATACTTTATTTATTAATTTGCTTTTACCAAACATTTCTCTTGTCATTGTATCGCCATCAACAAGAGACCTTAAAGTATCAACTTCTTTTCTCATCTTTAAATGATTACTGCATCTATCCAAAACGAATGAAAGATTTTCCAATTCAACAGGCTTTAATAAAAAGTCGTATGCACCAGCTTTCATTGCAGTTACCGCAATAGTAACATCACTATAAGCCGTTATCATAATTACCGGAATATCCGCAAATTTTTTTTGTAATTCTTTTAATATTTCCAAACCGTTATGTGTGGTTAAATAATAATCCAATAAAACTATATCCGGTTGAAAAAGTTCTACCATCTCTACTGCTTTACCGCCATCCATACATATATCAACATCATAATCTAACTTAATTAGCACCTTTTTTAGTGATAAACAAATTAAATTATCATCATCAATTATTAAAATTCTAACCTTCATTTATTTTCCTCAACTTATTTCAACGGAAATTTAACATAAAAACGGCTCCCTTTTTCTTCTTTGCTTTCAAAGCTTAATTCTGCATTAAACTCTTTTAGAATGCTTCTACATACACTTAAGCCCAAACCAGTACCGGTTTCTTTATTGGTATAAAAATCGTTATAAATTTTCGGTTTATCCTCATCTTTAATCCCAATTCCGTAATCTTGTACAGAAAAAACCACAAAATTTTCTTCGCAATTAATATTTACGTCAATTTTACTATTATTATAACTGGCATCTATAGCATTATTTATTAAGTTAACTATAACTTGAATAATTTTATTCTTATCAATATTTAATAAGGGTAAATTATTTCCATGATTTAATAAAATTTCGATATTCTTTTTTTTGGCAGAGCCTTCCAATAAAATTATAGCACGATTATATAACTCTAAAATAGAAAATTCATCCGATTCGTGGTGCGACTTTCGGGCAAAATCTAAAGTATTTTCCATTATTATTTGGATTCTTTCGGTTGCTTCTTTGCAGGCTTCTATACTTTCTATTAAATCGTTGCTTAATTCGTTTTTACTTAAGTTTAAATAATCTAAATTAAGTTTTAATGCACTTAAGGGATTTCTTATTTCGTGAGCTAAACTTGCCGCAAGTTTTCCTAAAATTTGTAACTTATTATTCTGTATATCACTTGACAATCTTATCTCGCTAAAATTGAATAAATCTACTAATGCATATTAATTAATTTGTATAATAATTGCAATATTAATAATACATTTAATTTATAAAGGAAGGGAAATTGCTACTAAAGAAAAGATTACATTTTAGAAAGTTCTACAAACATTTTTTCGGCAATAACACTGGCAACTTGTTTGCTATTGTAAAAACCCGAATTTAATTTATCAGTATAATTTTTACTTTGAAGTGAAGAAACCTCGCCATTTTGTTTTAAACGAGCTTCTTTAGAAATTTGTATTGTATCTGTAGGATTAGATTTAGGTTGAGTTACCGCTGTACTTTGTTCTACCGGTGTGGGTGTATATGCTTTTACAACCGTATTTGCGTTTATTTGCGAACCAATACCTTTAATATCCATTTTATCACCTATAATTCGAAATCTTTTTTTGGTTTTGCATCGAGTTAATTTCTTTGCTTAATTCTTTTAACTCTTCATTTTTAATTCTAATAACATTATCGAACTTTTTATTCAAAAGTTTAGTAAAAGAATCAATTTCTTGTTTTGCTTTTGTTAAATACATTGGGGGATAATTATTTTTAATGTAATCAAACAATTTTTTAACTTCAATTAAATAATCGCTTATTTTACCATTATTTTCAATGTAGCTATCCCCATCCATATTATCAAGACATTTATCAATTTTATCAAAATAAATCTTGATCTCACAAATAATTTTAGTTATATTTTGATCCATCCCTTAGTAGCCGGAAAGTGAACTTAACATATTTTGACTATTTATTAATGCAGCATATTGATTTTGCATCTCTTGATACTTCTTCCTTAAATTTTCACTGCTTTTATCTATTCTGGATTGAACGCTTGTTATTTTATCCGTTAAATATTTAATGTTATTATCATACGAGTTTTTAACATTTGCAATAACGCCTGTTGACCCCAAATAGTTATTAACGGTACTATATAATTTTGTTGCAATACCTTCTGAGGAATTAAAAATTGAAGCAACAGCATCTTGTTTTTCGCTAATTGCCTGTGTAAATTTCGTTTCGTCTGCAAAAGTAAGTCCGCTTGTAGGGTCAAAAGTAATACCAAGTGAAGATAATCTGTTATAAGTAGAATCACTGGCTGTGCCAACATTATTCATAACAGTAGTTGTTAAAGTACGTAACATACTTTGTGCTGTTGCATCGCTTGTAAATACACCTCTACCGAGTTTATCTGAAGTAGATTTGTTTTTTATTGTCAAATAAATATCGTTAAATCCTTTAATAAAATCTTTAACTTTATTTTTAATTGTAGTATCGTCGCTTGCAACGGTCAAATCTACCGTTTTTGCCGTTTCAGGCATAACTCCCGTTAAATTAAAAGTA